>NZ_JBLEBK010000007.1:0-49804 GCF_047263965.1 Bartonella propinqua
CTATGGATGTTTCTTTGATTGTTCCAATTGCAATGGAAGAAAAACTTCGTTTCGCTATTCGTGAAGGTGGTCGTACTGTTGGTGCAGGTATCGTTTCTAAGATCATTGAGTAAATAATGGTTACTGAAAATTCGTCTTTTTTATTAAAGGCGTTTTGTGTAACAGGGAAATAAAGAGCATGAACAGTCAAAATATCCGCATTCGTTTGAAAGCATTTGATCATCGTATCCTTGATGCGTCGACTCGTGAGATTGTGTCGACCGCTAAGCGTACTGGTGCTAATGTCCGTGGTCCCATTCCGCTTCCAACGCGGATTGAAAAATTTACGGTTAATCGTGGTCCGCACATCGATAAGAAGAGTCGTGAGCAGTTTGAAATGCGTACACATAAGCGTCTTCTTGATATTGTTGATCCAACACCGCAAACAGTTGATGCGCTTATGAAGCTCGATCTTTCTGCTGGTGTAGATGTTGAGATTAAGCTCTGAGGTTTGAGGATAGAAGGAACAGATCCTATGCGTTCAGGTGTAATAGCACAGAAACTGGGCATGACCCGTATTTATAATGATGCTGGTGAGCATGTACCAGTCACAGTACTTCGTTTGGAAAATTGTCAAGTTATTGCTCAACGGACAATTGAAAAAAATGGTTATACTGCTGTTCAATTAGGTGTGGGCTTTGTTAAGGTTAAGAATACTTCGAAAGCTCTTCGTGGACACTTTGCTAAAGCTTCAGTTGAGCCAAAAGCTAAGATAGTAGAATTTCGTGTTAGTCCCGATAATCTTCTTGATGTTGGTACTGAAATTACAGTAGAACATTTTATTCCAGGACAGAAGGTTGATGTGACAGGTACGAGTATTGGTAAAGGTTTTGCTGGTGTTATGAAGCGGCATAATTTTGGTGGGCATCGTGCTTCACATGGTAATTCAATCACGCATCGTGCTCATGGTTCGACAGGTCAATGTCAAGATCCAGGTAAAGTGTTTAAAGGTAAAAAGATGGCTGGCCATATGGGGCAGGTGCGTGTAACGACGCAAAATATTGAAGTTGTTTCTACGGATGTTGAGCGTGGCTTAATTTTAGTGCGTGGTTCTGTTTCTGGTGCTAAAGGAGCTTGGATTTTGGTACGAGATGCTGTAAAAAAGCGTCTTCCTGATAATGTGCCAAAACCTGCTGGCATTCGTCATCTTATGAAGGAAAAAATGGAGATGGTTGCTCCAGTGAAGGAAAACTCTGAATCTGAAGGAGCCGAATGATGGATCTTATAGTTAAAAATTTTGATGGTAATGAATTTGGCAAAATAGAAGTTTCTGAAGGTATTTTTGGTCTTATTCCGCGTGAGGATATTTTGCAGCGTGTTGTTCGTTGGCAGCTTTCTCATCGCCAACAAGGAACGCATCAATCTCAGGGTCGATCTGATGTGTCTCGAACAGGAGCGAAGATGTTTAAGCAAAAAGGGACTGGGCGTGCTCGGCACTCATCTGCTCGTGCGCCACAGTTTAGAGGTGGTGGTAAGGCGCATGGTCCAGTGGTACGTAGTCATGCGCATTCTCTCCCTAAAAAAGTTCGTGCACTTGGATTGTGTTTTGCTTTGTCGGCAAAATTAAAGGCGGATAATTTGATTGTAGTTGATGAACTGAGTATTAAGAATCCTAAAACTAAAGCGCTTGTTTCTAATTTTTCTAAGCTTGGATTTAATAATGCTTTGATAATTGGTGGTAGGGAAATTGATATTAATTTTTCTCGTGCGGCATCTAATATTCCTAATATTGATGTTTTGCCGATTCAAGGAATTAATGTTTATGATATTTTGCGTCGCAGAAAGCTTGTTTTGTCAAAAGCGGCTGTCGAGGTTCTTGAGGAGCGTTTTAAATGACAGATCTTCGCTATTATGATGTAATTGTTAGTCCAATTATTACTGAAAAGTCGACTATGATTTCTGAATATAATCAGGTTGCTTTTAATGTTGCACTAAAAGCAACAAAGTCTGAAATTAAGGCTGCTGTTGAAGCGCTTTTTAGCGTTAAGGTTAAGGCAGTTAACACGATTATCCGTAAGGGTAAAGTGAAACGTTTCAAAGGTGTTATTGGTCAACAGAGTAATGTTAAGAAAGCGATCGTGACATTGGCTCATGGTCAGTCTATTGATGTGTCGACAGGTCTTTAAGAAGCTCGGAGATAAAAATAATGGCACTTAAGCACTTTAATCCGACTAGCTCAGGGCGACGTCAGCTTGTTATTGTGGATCGTTCTTGTCTTTACAAGGGAAAGTCTGTAAAAGCACTGACTGAGGGTTTGTCATCGAAGGGTGGGCGTAACAATCGTGGTCGAGTTACTGCTCGCTTTCAAGGTGGTGGTCATAAGCGTAGTTATCGGTTTGTTGATTTTAAACGTCTCAAGCGTGATATTCCTGCAAAAGTTGAGCGTTTAGAATATGATCCGAATCGTACTGCTTTTATTGCGTTAATTCGTTATGAGGATGGGCAATTAAATTATATTCTTGCACCGCAGCGTCTTGATGTTGGTGATTCTGTTATTGCTGGTTTGAATGTTGATGTTAAATCAGGTAATGCGATGCCACTTGCTAATATGCCAGTAGGTACGATTATTCATAATGTTGAAATGAAACCGGGAAAAGGTGGTCAAATTGCACGCTCGGCAGGAACTTATGCACAGTTAGTTGGGCGAGATCAAGGAATGGCTATTCTTCGTCTTAATTCTGGTGAGCAACGTTTAGTACCTAGTAATTGTTTTGCGACTATTGGTGCAGTTTCAAATCCTGATCACGGGAATATTAATGATGGTAAGGCGGGTCGATCGCGTTGGCGTGGTAAGCGTCCACATGTTCGTGGTGTTGCTATGAATCCCGTTGATCATCCACATGGTGGTGGTGAGGGTCGTACGTCAGGGGGGCGTCATCCAGTGTCTCCTTGGGGTAAGCCTACAAAAGGTAAGCGTACGCGCTCTAATAAAGCCACTGATAAGTTTATTATGCGTACGCGTCATCAGCGCAAGAAGTAAGAGAGGTAGTCTGAAGTGGTTCGTTCAGTTTGGAAAGGTCCGTTTGTTGACGGCTATCTTCTTGGGAAGGCAGAGAAGGTACGTGCAAGTGGGCGCAATGAAGTTATTAAAATATGGAGTCGTCGCTCTACTATTTTACCACAGTTTGTTGGTTTAACTTTTGGTGTTTACAATGGAAATAAGCATATTCCTGTTTCTGTTTCTGAAGAGATGGTTGGGCATAAATTTGGTGAGTTCGCTCCCACCAGAACCTATTATGGGCATGGTGCAGATAAAAAAGCGAAGAGGAAATAGGAATGGGAAAAGCTAAGGTTCTGCGCCAGCTTAAGGATAATGAGGCGAAGGCTGTCGCTCGGACAATTCGTGTTAGTCCGCAAAAACTTAATTTGCTTGCTGCGATGATTCGTGGTAAAAAAGTTAATGTGGCGTTGGCTGATTTAACGTTTTCACGTAAGCGTATTGCTGGAACGGTTAAGAAAACTCTTGAATCAGCAATCGCGAATGCAGAAAATAATCATGATCTTGATATTGATTCGTTAATTGTTGCAGAAGCTTATGTTGGTAAGTCGATAGTGATGAAGCGTTTTCATGTTCGTGGTCGTGGTCGTACTAGTCGAATTGAACGTCCGTTTTCACATCTTACTGTTATTGTTCGTGAAGTTACCGAAAAAGTGGAGGCCGCATAATGGGTCAGAAGATTAATCCAATAGGGCTTCGTCTCGGAGTTAATCGAACTTGGGATTCGCGTTGGTATGCCGATAGTGGTGAGTATGGACATCTTCTTCATGAGGATTTGAAAATTCGTTTGTATGTTCTCGAGGAGTTGAAGCAGGCGGCTATTTCTAAAGTTGTTATTGAGCGTCCTCATAAGAAGTGTCGTGTAACAATTCATTCAGCACGTCCTGGTCTTATTATCGGTAAAAAAGGTGTTGATATTGAAAAGCTTCGTCGTAAGCTTTCAGAAATGACGAATGCTGAGACTTCATTGAATATTGTGGAAATTCGTAAACCAGAAGTTGATGCAACAATTATTGCACAGTCAATTGCTCAGCAACTTGAGCGTCGTGTTGCTTTTCGGCGTGCGATGAAGCGTGCAGTTCAGTCGGCTATGCGTCTTGGAGCAGAAGGTATTCGTATCAATTGTTCTGGTCGTCTTGGTGGTGCTGAAATTGCTCGTATGGAATGGTATCGTGAAGGTCGTGTTCCGCTTCACACTTTGCGTGCTGATGTTGATTATGGTACAGCAGAAGCTAAGACCGCTTATGGTATTTGTGGTATTAAGGTTTGGGTCTTTAAGGGTGAGATTCTTGAGCATGATCCGATGGCTTCGGAGCGTCGTGCTATGGAAACTGATCACTCTGGTTCTTCGTCGAATCGTCGCCGCGAGAATGCTTAATTTTTGTGGTTGAATTAAAATTTGGAGTAGAGAGCAATGTTGCAGCCAAAGCGCACAAAGTTCCGTAAGCAATTTAAAGGTCGTATTCGTGGTGCTTCGAAAGGTGGTACGGATTTGAATTTCGGTGCTTATGGTTTAAAAGCTGTTGAGCCAGAGCGTATTACTGCTCGTCAAATTGAAGCAGCGCGTCGTGCAATTACACGTTATATGAGGCGTTCTGGTCGTGTTTGGATTCGTATTTTTCCAGATCTTCCGGTTACATCTAAACCGACTGAAGTTCGTATGGGTAAGGGTAAGGGAAGTGTTGATTATTGGGCAGCTCGTGTTGCTCCTGGGCGTGTTATGTTTGAACTTGATGGGGTTCCTGAAGATGTGGCACGTGAAGCATTGAGGTTAGGTGCTGCGAAGTTGCCTATTAAGACGCGATTCATTCAGCGTATTGCTGAGTAAGAGGTTAAGCGATGAGAGCTACAGAATTACGGGCACAAACGCTCGATCAAATGAGAGATGAGTTGGCAAAATTGAAGAAAGAACAGTTTAATTTACGTTTTCAAAAGGCGACAGGTCAATTAGAAAAGACAGCGCGTGTTAAGCAAGTTCGTCGTGATATTGCGCGTATTAAAACTTTTCTTCATCAGAAAATAAACGAAAATAAGGCTTAAGGAAGTAAAAGATGCCTAAACGCATTTTGCAGGGTGTTGTCGTTAGCGACAGAAACGATAAGACTGTGGTTGTGAAGGTGGAGCGTTATTATTCTCATCCACTTCTTAAAAAGACCGTTCGGCAGTCTAAAAAATATAAGGCGCATGACGAAAATAATCAGTTCAAAATTGGTGATCAGATTTCTATTCAAGAATCTAGACCAATTTCGAAAGATAAGTGCTGGATTGTTGTTTAAAGACAGTTTAGTGTAATTAGTTAGGTTTATTGTTTCAAAATTTAACAGTGTTTTTTTGTTGAGTTTGGGAGCAGTGACTTTGTCATTGTTTGGTGGGCGAGTCCGAATGTCCAAAGGGCGTAATCGGGCATAAATATTAAGAGAAGGTGGCCAATCATGATTCAGATGCAAACAAACCTCGACGTGGCAGATAATTCTGGTGCTCGTCGTGTCATGTGCATCAAAGTGTTAGGTGGTTCAAAGCGGAAATATGCTTCGGTCGGTGACATTATTGTTGTTTCGGTTAAGGATGCTATTCCTCGTGGCCGTGTTAAAAAGGGTGATGTGATGAAGGCTGTAGTAGTTCGTGCTGCTAAAGATATTCGCCGCGCGGATGGTAGTGTAATTCGTTTTGATAGTAATGCTGCTGTTTTGGTAGATAATAAGAAAGAGCCGATAGGTACGCGTATCTTTGGTCCTGTTCCCCGTGAGCTTCGTGGTAAGAATCATATGAAGATCATTTCGCTCGCTCCTGAAGTGTTATAAGGAGTGGTGTTATGCAGAAGATTCGAAAAGGTGATAAAGTTGTCGTTTTATCTGGTAAAGATAAAGGGATTAGTGGTGAAGTAATGAAGGTAAATCCAAAGGAGAATAATGCTTTTGTTCGTGGGGTTAATATGATTAAGCGTCATCAGCGCCAAACGCAAAAGCAAGAGGCTGGGATTATTTCTAAAGAAGCTCCAATTCATTTATCTAATTTGGCGATTGCTGATCCTAAAGATGGTAAGCCTACGCGTGTAGGTTTTCGTATGAATGCAGATGGTAATAAGGTTCGTTTTGCCAAGCGTTCGGGAGAGTTGATTAATGGCTGAAGAAAAACAAAAGCCGCGCATGAAGACGCATTATTTTGAGGTGGTTCGTAAGACACTTCAGGATAAATTCAATTATAAAAATGAGATGCAGATTCCGCGGATTGATAAAATTGTGATTAATATGGGGGTTGGTGAAGCAACTGCTGATTCCAAGAAACCATCTATTGCAGCTGAAGATTTGGCTTTGATAACAGGTCAGAAAGCTGTTGTTACCCGTGCGCGTAATTCTATCGCTACTTTTAAGGTTCGTGAAGGTATGCCGCTTGGAGCCAAAGTTACGTTGCGTAAAGATCGTATGTTTGAGTTTTTGGATCGTCTTGTTACGATTGCACTTCCACGGGTTCGTGATTTTCGTAGTCTGAATCCAAAAAGTTTTGATGGTCGTGGCAATTTTGCTATGGGGATCAAAGAGCACATTGTGTTTCCAGAAATTAACTATGATAAAGTTGATCAAATTTGGGGCATGGATATTATCGTTTGTACGACAGCAAGGACGGATGATGAGGCGCGTGAATTATTGCGTGCTTTTAATTTTCCGTTTCGTTCGTAACGGCAAACGTAGCGAGGTAATGTTATGGCTAAAGTGAGTGCCGTTGAAAAAAATAAGCATCGTGAGGTGATGGTGAAGCGTTTTGCAGCACGTCGTGCACGTTTAAAAGCGATAACTATGGATCAGAAGATCCCTCTTGAAGAGCGTTTTAAAGCTTCTATCCAATTGGCAGAATTGCCACGTAATTCTGCAAGGGTTCGTGTTCGTAATCGTTGTGAAGTTTCGGGACGTCCGCGAGCTTATTATCGTAAGTTAAAGATGTCGCGTATTGCATTGCGAGAGCTTGGTTCTTTGGGTTATATCCCTGGTATTGTTAAGTCTAGTTGGTAAGAGGAGATTATTCAATGTCTATGTCGGATCCTCTTGGTGATATGTTAACACGTATTCGTAATGCACTTTGTCGTAAAAAAGGAAAAGTTTTTACACCTACTTCGAAGCTTCGTGCGCGTGTTCTTGATGTTCTTCAGTCAGAAGGTTATATCCGCGGATATAATCAGATTGATTTAGGTGGTGGAAAATCTGAAATCGAAATTGAATTGAAGTATTTTGAAGGGTTAGCTGCTATTCGTGAAATTTCACGCGTTTCTAAACCTGGTCGTCGTGTGTATGTTTCTGCTAATTCTATTCCTCAGGTAGCAAATGGTCTTGGTATTTCAATTTTATCAACTCCTAAAGGAGTAATGGCAGATCATGAGGCGCGTAAACAAAATGTTGGTGGAGAGCTTCTTTGTCGTGTTTTCTGAGTGATTATAAGAAAACAGAAGAAAGATAGGTGAAGAAAATGTCTCGTATTGGAAAAAAGCCCATTTCAATTCCTTCTGGCGTTACTGCTACTGTTGAAGGTCAGCTGGTTAAGGCAAAAGGTCCCAAAGGTGAGCTAAGTTACGTTGTGAATGATGAGGTTTTAGTCAAATTTGAAGAAAATGTTATATCAGTTGCGCCACGTGATCAATCGAAAGATGCTCGCTCTAAATGGGGAATGTCGCGCTCAATGATTGAAAATATTTTTTGTGGTGTAAAGGATGGCTTTGAAAAAAAGCTTGAGATTAGTGGTGTTGGTTATCGTGCTGCTTTGCAGGGGCGGGATGTTCAGCTGTCGTTAGGTTTTTCACACGATGTTATTTATAAAGTGCCATTGGGTGTTACTGTAGCAGTTCCTAAGCCAACAGAAATTATTATTTCTGGAATTGATAAGCAGCAAGTTGGACAAGTTGCGGCAGAAATTCGTGAATATCGTAGACCTGAGCCTTATAAAGGTAAAGGTGTTAAGCATGCAGATGAACGTATTTTCCGTAAAGAAGGTAAAAAGAAGTAAGGATCTTGCATCATGGTTTCGTCTAAGGACATTATTCAACGTCGTGCACGGCGTGTTCGTCGTCGAATTAAAATAGTTTCTAATGATCGTCCACGGCTCAGCGTTTATCGCTCAAATCAGAATATTTATGCTCAAATTATTGATGACTCGCGTGGACATACGCTTGTTTCCGCATCTACTCTTGAAGGTGATTTGAAGAAGTCTTTAAAAACTGGTTCTGATAAAGAGGCAGCTTTTGCTGTTGGAAAGTTAATTGCTGAGCGTGCGAAAAAGGTTGGTGTTGATAAAGTGGTTTTTGATCGTGGTGCGTATGTTTATCATGGTAGAGTGAAAGCATTGGCTGAGGCTGCTCGTGAAAGTGGTTTGAGCTTTTAAAGTGTTTTATTTGAAGATTTTTATAAAGAAATTTTAGGGTGTTTCGTATAAGTTTCTTCAGTTTTATGTTGAAACTTTATTAGCGTGCTTCCGGAAAAGAAAAAGGAATGAGGAATGGCACAGAAAGAACGTAGTGAGCGAGAAGAGCGTGATGGTGAGTTTGTTGATAGGCTTGTTCACATTAATCGTGTTGCTAAAGTTGTTAAGGGTGGTCGACGTTTTGGTTTTGCTGCTCTTGTTGTTGTTGGGGATCAGAAGGGACGTGTTGGTTTTGGTCATGGTAAAGCGAGAGAAGTGCCAGAGGCAGTTCGGAAGGCTACAGAGTCTGCTAAGCGTGCGATGATTTATGTTCCACTTCGGTCTGGGCGTACCTTGCATCATGATCTTGAGGGACGTCATGGGGCTGGTCGTGTTTTGCTCCGTTCGGCTTCTGCTGGTACTGGTATTATTGCTGGAGGTCCAATGCGTGCTATTTTTGAAACTCTTGGTATGCAAGATGTTGTTGCAAAGTCGCTTGGGTCATCAAACCCTTATAACATGGTGCGCGCAACTTTTGATGCGTTAAAACATCAGATGCACCCTAAAGATATTGCTGCCCAACGTGGTATCAAATATTCGATTTTGCAGGCGCGTCGTCAAGGTTTTGTTGATGCGGAAGGATAATTTCTGAGGTTATCAGAAAAGGAATTAGGAAATGGTTCAGAAAAAATCTCAGAACGGTAAAACTGTGACGGTAGAGCAGATTGGGAGTCCAATTCGGAATCCGCAGTTTCAGCGTGCAACGTTGAAGGGGCTTGGGTTGAATAAAATGCGGCGGCGGCGTGTTTTAAATGATACACTTTGTGTGCGAGGTATGATTGCTAAGGTTCGGCATCTCGTTCGAGTTATAGATGAAGATTAAAGGTCGCGGGAGTATAGAATATGAAACTCAATGAACTGCGTGATTGTAAAGGTGCGACAAAGAGTTGTAAACGTGTAGGGCGTGGTACTGGTTCTGGTATTGGTAAAACTGGTGGTCGCGGTGTTAAAGGGCAAAGATCTCGTTCTGGTGTTTCGCTGAATGGTTTTGAAGGCGGGCAGATGCCTATTTATCGTCGTTTGCCAAAGCGTGGATTTAGAAATTTTTTTGCTAAGAATTATAATGAAGTTTCTCTGGGACGTGTCCAATTGGCAGTTGATTCAGGAAGATTGAATATTGAGAAACCAGTTGATGCTGTTACATTGAAAGAAGCAGGAATTATTCGTCGTGTAAAAGATGGGGTTCGTCTTCTTTCTGATGGTGAGTTGAAGGCTAAGATTACGTTTAATGTTTCTGGTGCTTCTGAGGCTGCTCGTATCAAGATTGAAAAAGTTGGTGGTCAGGTTATTTTTCCTGCAGTTGTTCGATAAATTTGTTTTGATATGAATAGTGATTAAGGAAAGGGGTGTAAGCATCTCTTTATAGGGTGTTTTTTAAAAAAGTATTTCAGTTTTATATTCATTTATGTGTAACAATATGAGTTTTAGAGTTGCGCTTTTGTGATTTAAAGACTGGAGTGTGGATTGGAGACGTTTTATGGCATCAGCGGCAGAGCAATTTGCTTCCAATATAAACTTTGGTACTTTTTCGCGTGCAACAGAACTGAAAAAGCGCATCTGGTTTACCTTAGCTGCGCTTCTTGTGTATCGTTTTGGTACTTATATTTCTCTTCCTGGTATTAATATTGATGCTTTACGGCAAACATTTGAACATCATGCATCAGGTGTGTTGGGATTATTTAATATGTTTGCTGGGGGCGCTGTTGGACGCATGGCAATTTTTGCGCTGGGGATTATGCCTTATATATCAGCGTCAATTATTGTGCAATTGTTAACTTCAGTTGTTCCTTCATTAGAATCTCTTAAAAAAGAGGGAGAGTTAGGGCGCAAGGTTATTAATCAGTATACCCGTTATGTGACCGTAATATTAGCAATTTTGCAGGCTTTTGGTATTGCTGTTGCACTTGAAACTGGTATAGGAACAGGGCTTCAGATTGTCTTAGAGCCAGGTCTTATGTTCCGTATTTCTTCTGTCATTACGCTTGTTGGCGGAACGATGTTTTTAATGTGGCTTGGTGAGCAGATCACGTCACGTGGTATTGGGAATGGAGTTTCCCTTATTATTTTTACAGGAATTGTAGCTAATTTTCCCTCTACTTTCGCTCAGCTTTTAACTGCTCATAGTCAGGCTGATCTATCAACTTTTTTACTAATAGGAATTGTTTTTATTGCTGTTTTTGTTATCGGAATTATTGTTTTTGTAGAACGTGCGCAACGGCGAATCCTTATTCAGTATCCGAAGCGTCAGGTTGGTAATCAAATGTTTCAAGGCGATATGTCGCATCTTCCTTTAAAATTGAATACTGCTGGTGTTATTCCACCAATTTTTGCTTCATCTTTGTTGTTGTTGCCTGCAACTGTTAATAATTTTTCTGATAATATGCCACATTGGGTTCAAGCAATTTCTTATTCTCTTGCTCATGGGCAGCCACTTTATATGATTGTTTATGCTGGTTTAATGGCGTTTTTTTGCTTTTTTTATACAGCTATTGTATTTAATCCGAGCGATACAGCAGATCAATTAAAAAAGCATTCTGGTTTTATTCTAGGGATTCGTCCTGGGGAGCGTACAGCTGAATATATTGATTATGTTTTGACGCGTATTACTGTTGTGGGTGCGATTTATATTATTTTGGTTTGTTTATTACCTGAGTTTATGATATCTGCATTAGGAGTTCCTTTTTATCTTGGGGGGACGTCTTTGCTAATTGTTGTTACTGTTACACTTGACACAGTCGCTCAAATTCAGGGGCATCTTGTTGCGCATCAATATGAAGGGTTGATTAAAAAGTCAAAGCTTCGTGGGGGTAAAAGGAATCGATGAAAATTATTCTTTTAGGTCCTCCTGGAGCTGGAAAAGGTACACAGGCTAAAATGTTGGCTGAGGAATATAATATTCCTCAATTATCAACAGGTGATATGCTGCGTGAGGCTATTATTAGAGAAACAGAAGTTGGCAAAAAAGCTAAAACTATTGTGGATTCTGGTGTTTTAGTGCCCGATAGTATCGTTAATCAAATTGTATCGGATCGTATTGAAAAAAGTGATTGTGCGAGTGGTTTTGTATTGGATGGATACCCGCGCACTGTTGCGCAGGCGGAGGCTTTACAACAGATATTGCAGTCAAAAAATATGCAACTCGATGCTGTTATCGAGTTGACTGTTGATGAAGGTGCGTTGATTGAGCGAATGAAAAAACGTGCTCAGGAAACAGTAGCTGCTGGTAAAAAGGTTCGTTCAGATGATACTCCTGCTATTTTTGCAAAGCGATTAGTGGAATATCATGAAAAAACTGCTCCCTTATCAAAATTTTATTTAGAGAGGGGATTATTAAAAATGGTTGATGGAATGGTTAGTGTTACAGAGGTATCGCGCATGATTAAAAATTTTTTTTAATAAGGAAATTTTTCTAGAAATAAATGAAAAGAGTTGACTTTTATGGTGAAATCTATCAAAAGCGAACTTAGTTTATTTCAGTGAAATGATGGGCTTTAGAGCATTCTTATGCTAAGTCTTTATTTTCTGTAAGATACATCAAATATTTTATGGTTGACTGTCAACATCATCAAGGAGAATAGGCGTGGCTCGTATTGCTGGCGTCAATATCCCGACAAACAAGCGTGTAGTTATTGCGCTTCAGTATATTTACGGGATTGGACAAAAATTTGCTCAAGAAATTACCAAAAAAGTTGGCATTCCTGCAGAGCGTCGTGTGCATGAGCTTTCGGATGCAGAAGTGTTACAGATTCGTGAAGCGATAGATCAGGGCTATCAAGTTGAAGGGGATCTTCGGCGTGAGGTTGCAATGAATGTTAAGCGTTTAATGGATCTTGGTTGTTATCGTGGGTTGCGGCATCGCCGCTCTTTACCTGTTCGTGGGCAGCGTACACATACAAATGCGCGTACACGTAAAGGTCCTGCTAAGGCAATCGCTGGTAAGAAGAAGTGATGATGTCTTTATAAAGAGAGTTTTGTTTTTTAGATGTTTTATTTCTTGTTGAGGTTTTTTACAAGGACAAAAAGGGTGGAGCTGCTGGTATTACGGCGGTGAAGAGATCGTTGGAAGGAAAATTATGGCAAAGGAAGCCACACGTGTTCGTCGTCGCGAACGTAAAAATATTTCATCGGGTGTTGTGCATATTAATTCAACATTTAACAATACGATGATTACCATTACTGATGCTCAGGGAAATACAATTGCGTGGTCTTCTGCTGGTGCTCAGGGGTTTAAAGGTTCACGTAAATCTACACCTTTTGCAGCTCAAGTTGCAGCAGAGGATTGTGCTAAAAAAGCACAAGAACATGGTATGCGCTCATTAGAGGTTGAGGTTTGTGGTCCTGGGGCAGGTCGCGAATCAGCTTTGCGTGCATTGCAGTCTGTTGGTTTTACAATTGTTTCCATTCGCGATGTAACACCGATCCCTCATAATGGGTGTCGTCCGAGGAAAAGGCGGCGTGTTTAATTGGGTATTGTTTTTCGTTGTCAGAGTCTTCTCTGATGTTCACATTGTCCGTTACGATTGAATGGTAGCGGAACTAAAAGAACGGGAATAAAAGTATGATCCAGAAAAACTGGCAGGAATTGATAAAACCCAATAAAGTTGAGTTTTATGCACATGATAATCCAAATGTTTCTAGTGTGGTTGCGGAGCCTCTTGAGCGGGGTTTTGGTTTAACGTTAGGGAATGCGCTCCGTCGTGTCTTGTTGTCATCGCTTCGTGGCGCTGCAATTACCGCTGTACAAATTGATGGTGTATTGCATGAATTTTCATCAATTTCGGGTGTTCGTGAGGATGTTACAGATATTATTTTGAATATTAAAGAGATCGCTATTCGTATGGAAGAAGAGGGTCCTAAGCGTATTGTACTTTGTAAAGAAGGTCCTGGTATTGTTAAAGCTGGAGATATCAAGACTGTTGGAGATATGGAAATTCTAAATCCTGAGCATGTTATTTGTACTCTTGATGAAGGTGCTGAGATTCGTATGGAGTTTATTGTCAATTCAGGAAAAGGTTATGTCCCATCTGACCGTAACTGTGTTGATGATGCACCAATAGGTCTTATTCCAGTTGATAGTCTTTATTCACCAATTCGTAAAGTATCTTATAAAGTAGAAAATACGCGTGAAGGTCAAGTTCTGGATTACGATAAATTGACGCTAACTATTGAAACGAATGGTGCAGTTAATGGAGAGGATGCGGTTGCTTTTGCTGCACGGATTCTTCAGGATCAATTGTCACTGTTTGTCAATTTTGAAGAGCCACAGAAAGAGATTGTTGAAGAGTCCGCTTCTGAGCTTGCTTTTAATCCTGCACTTCTTAAGAAAGTGGATGAGTTAGAACTTTCAGTTCGTTCGGCAAATTGTCTTAAAAATGATAATATTGTCTATATTGGTGATCTTATTCAAAAAACAGAATCTGAAATGCTTCGGACACCGAATTTTGGACGAAAGTCATTAAATGAGATTAAGGAAGTTTTGGCTTGCATGGGGCTTCATCTCGGTATGGAAGTTCCTACATGGCCACCTGAAAACATTGATGATCTCGCTAAACGTTATGAAGATCAGTATTGAAATTTGAGATTTAAGGAGAGAGCTCATGCGTCATAGTAGGTCAGGTCGTAAGTTGAACCGGACTGCCAGTCACCGTAAAGCGATGTTTGCAAATATGGCAATTTCGCTGATCGAGCATGAGCAGGTCGTGACAACGCTTCCAAAAGCGAAAGAAATTCGCCCTATTGTTGAAAAATTAATTACGCTTGGTAAGCGTGGGGACTTACATGCACGTCGGCAAGCAATTTCAGCTATTCGTGATGTTGGGAAAGTTGCAAAATTATTTGATACACTTGCGCCGCGTTATGCGTCACGTAATGGTGGGTATTTGCGCATTATGAAAGCAGGTTTTCGTACTGGTGATAATGCTCCTATGGCTGTTATAGAATTTGTGGATCGTGATGTTGATGCGAAGGGTGCTGTAGATCGCGCGCACATGGAAAGTATGGAAAAAGAGAAAAAAGTTTCTTCATAAAGCCGTTTTCTTTTTGCTAGATTTTAAAAAGCCGTCTTTTCAAGGCGGTTTTTTATTAGCATTCTAGAGTGATGTTTTATCCATGAAGTGAATGCAAAAATAAGATTATGTAATATTGTATTATTTTGTTTTTATAATATTTGTTATTCAGGTGAGTTTTTGTTATTTTGAATTATAAATATCAATAATAATCTTTAGCTTATGGGGAAGAGAAGAGTTTATTGTCTTGTTGAAGGATAGGTTATTTAGTAGGAGCGAATAATGAGGCGTTCTCTTTTTTTGTGTGTTTTTTTAGCTATTGTGGTGCAGGCATTATTCCATTGTGCGTATGCTCAAATTCCGCAAACAAAATCAGAAATTACTCTTTCATTTGCTCCTTTAGTTAAAAAGACTATTCCTTCTGTTGTAAATATTTATGCGGCTCGGAAAATTAGAGCACGCTCTCCTTTTGAAGGTGATCCGTTTTTTGAGCAATTTTTTGGTCGTTTCCAAAATAATCGTCCCTTACGTACGCAATCATCGTTAGGTTCTGGAGTGATTGTTGATGCACGTGGTTTGGTTGTTACCAATTATCATGTTATTAAAGATGCGAGCGAAATTAAGGTTGCTCTTTCTGATGGACGGGAGTTTGCCAGTAAGATCATGCTAAAAGATGAGGCAACTGATATTGCGGTGCTTGAAATTGATACGCAAGGTGCTCAATTCCCTGTTCTTTCTTTGGGCGATTCTGATGCAGTTGAGGTAGGCGACCTTGTTCTTGCAATTGGGAATCCTTTTGGTGTTGGTCAAACAGTTACAAGTGGTATTGTTTCAGCACAAGCGCGTACGCGTGTTGGTATTTCTGATTTTGATTTTTTTATTCAAACAGATGCTGCCATTAACCCAGGGAATTCTGGGGGCGCTTTAATTGATATGAAAGGACAACTCATCGGGATTAATACAGCTATTTATTCGCGTTCTGGTGGTTCTGTCGGAATTGGTTTTGCTATTCCAGCAAATCTTGTGAAGGTAATGCTTGATACTGTTCGACGTGGAGAGAAATATTTTATACCACCTTATATTGGTGCATCTTTTCAAAATATTACACCTGATATTGCGGCTGCTTTAAGTTTAGAACGTCCTTATGGCGTTCTTGTTGTTGAGGTTATTAAAGATAGTCCTGCTGCAAAAGCTGGTTTGAAAATAGGTGATATTATTTTGAGTGTACAAGGGATGCGAGTTGATAGTTCTGATGGTCTTGGATATCGTTTAATGATAGCTGGTATTGGGCACAGTTTTGTTTTAGAATATTTGCGAAATGGGAAAAGGTTTAAAACAAACATAACTGTTTCACCAATATCAGAATCTGCACTTTCAAAGTCTGAAAAAATTATGAATGAAGGTCCACTTCTAGGTGCTGAAGTATTGGATTTAACATCGCAAAATAGTTGGCGTTTTCATCTTCCTAGAACTGCAAAAGGTGTTGTGATTACTAATCTTGATGAAATGAGCAACGCTTCAGAAATTTTTCGCTCTGGAGATATTTTGCGTGTTGTGAATGGTCATAAAATTCATACAGTCAGTCAGCTAAAAAAGATTCTTATGCAAGCTCGTCCACGTGTTTGGCAATTAGAATATGAACGTGACGGTATGTATATTCGCCAATTTGTTCGCTGAGGTTTTTTTTTGAGTAAAGATTTTTTTACTTCGTCTTTTGATTTTCAAGTTGATAAAAATCGACCACTTGCAGAAAGGATGCGTCCTCGCTCTCTTAATGATGTAACGGGACAAAATCATCTGGTTGGAGAAAATGGCTTACTTTCGCGTATGGTGGCATCTGGTTCGTTTGGTTCGATGATTTTTTGGGGACCTCCAGGGACAGGAAAAACAACGATTGCACGCTTGTTAGCACTTGAAACAAATCTCGCTTTTGAGCAAGTTTCTGCTATTTTTACTGGAGTTTCTGAGCTTAAGAAGATTTTTGAAGTCGCTCAGAGTCGCTTTATGTCTGGGTGTAAAACGCTTTTGTTTGTCGATGAAATTCATCGGTTTAATCGTGCTCAGCAGGATAGTTTTCTTCCCGTTATGGAAGATGGGACTGTGATTCTCATAGGTGCAACAACTGAAAATCCATCATTTGAACTTAATGCTGCCCTTCTTTCTCGTGCACGTGTTTTGACCTTTTTTCCTCATGATAACGAAAGTTTAAATGTGCTTTTGAAACGTGCCGAGGAAGTGGAAGGGAAGAGACTTCCCTTGGATGGTGATGCTAGAGATGTTGTGATAACGATGTCTGATGGTGATGCGCGGGCAGCGTTAACATTGGCAGAAGAAATTTGGTGTGCTGCACAACCAGGAGAGATTTTCGATTCTGTGGCTTTACAAGAAATTATTCAACGTCGCGCTCCAATTTATGATAAAGGACGAGATGGTCATTATAATCTCATTTCAGCGTTGCATAAATCAGTTCGTGGGTCTGACCCTGATGCTTCCCTTTATTATTTGGCTCGTATGTTTGATGCGGGTGAAGATCCTTTGTATATTGGACGAAGATTAATTCGTATGGCTGTCGAAGATGTTGGTTTGGCGGATCCGCAAGCTCTTGTCATTTGTAATGCAGCGAAGGACGCTTATGATTATTTAGGATCTCCTGAGGGAGAATTGGCTTTGGCGCAAGCATGTCTTTATATTGCGACTGCACCAAAATCAAATGCAACATATCTTGCTTATAAGGCGGCGATGAATTGCGCGCGCAAACATGGTTCTTTGCCTCCTCCTAGACATATTCTTAATGCGCCTACAAAATTTATGGAAAAGGAAGGATATGGGCGTGGTTATCGCTATGACCATGATGAACCAGATGCTTTTTCAGGACAAGAATATTTCCCTGAAAAACTTGGGCGCCAAATTTATTATCAGCCGCAAAAACGTGGTTTTGAGCGTGAAATTATTAAACGTCTTGAATGGTGGAAAAAATTGCGACAAGAACGCGGCAATTAAAGGTAAAATTTAATTGAGATGGAACTTTTTTTATTGTTCTCGAACTCGTTTTATTCCAATTTATACCTCTTATTTCAGTTTAGATTCATGCTTTAAACGTTTATTATTTTCTATAGAGTAAAATATTTCCCTTTTTGTATAATCAGAAGATTCATATACCCTTACGCCTTAAAATGAAGTTTTAAGGAATGTTTATGCAGTTGTAATTGTAGACTGCCCTGTAATTTAAAAGTTTGCTTTGAATATCAGTATTTTATAGCTTTGATTGGTGATAATATCAATAATGAGATGATTATTAAGGGGACTGATCTTTAAATTTCTTACAAAGAAATGTTAAAGAGATGTGTATAAAGTGTTGTGGGGAAATTTAAATTGTTTCTTTTGGGGAAGAGAGCTATAAATGTGCCAAGCTTCTCTCTTTTTTATGCGTTAATGAGATGTTGTGGACACAATATGGTAATAAAAATGGAAATAGTTTGTGAAAATCTAAACTCAAGGCTTTAGTTAAGTTAAAAGAACAGTATACATTGAATACTGGAGTGTTATGACTTGGTAAGGATATAATCGTGGATAAAACAAAAGCTCTAGATGCTGCTCTATCACAAATTGAACGTTCTTTTGGTAAAGGCTCGATTATGCGTCTTGGGCAAAAAGAGCAAGTTGTTGAAATTGAAACAGTTCCAACTGGTTCATTATCTCTGGATATTGCTTTGGGTGTAGGTGGATTACCAAAAGGACGCATTGTTGAGATTTATGGACCAGAAAGCTCTGGGAAGACTACACTGGCTCTTCATGCTATTGCTGAAGCACAGAAAACTGGTGGGGTTTGCGCTTTTATAGATGCGGAGCATGCCCTTGATCCTATTTATGCACGTAAGCTTGGTGTTGATTTAGAAAATTTGTTTATTTCTCAGCCAGATACTGGCGAACAAGCATTAGAAATTACTGAGACACTTGTTCGATCTGGTGCAGTTGATGTGCTCGTTGTTGATTCAGTGGCAGCTTTGACACCGCGTGCAGAAATTGATGGTGAAATGGGTGATGCTTTACCTGGATTACAAGCTCGATTAATGAGCAAAGCTTTACGAAAACTCACAGCATCAATTTTTCGTTCTAACTGCATGGTTATTTTTATTAATCAAATTCGTATGAAAATTGGAGTAATGTTTGGTTCTCCTGAAACAACAACAGGTGGAAATGCTCTAAAATTTTATGCTTCTGTTCGTTTGGATATTCGCCGCATTGGGGCAATTAAAGATCGGGATATGGTTGTTGGCAATCAGACGCGCGTTAAAGTGGTCAAGAATAAATTGGCGCCTCCATTTAAACAGGTTGAGTTTGATATTATTTACGGTGAGGGCATTTCCAAATTAGGTGAATTGATTGATTTGGGAGTTAAAGTTGGCATTGTAGAAAAGTCTGGCTCGTGGTTTTCTTACAACTCTCAACGTTTAGGGCAGGGGCGTGAAAATGTGAAGCAGTTTTTACGTGAACATACAGAAATAGCTACGGAAATCGAAAAGGCTTTGCGTCAAAATGCTGGTTTGATTGCGATTGAATTGTTAGAAAATGCAGGATCAGAGAATATAGAAAGCGATGAATCGATTTGATGGAGTGTTTGTTTAAGTACAATAACGTCATTTAATGCGTTATTTAAAATTTTTACATATAAGATCGCTTACTTTTCAATTTTTTTAAAAAAATATTTCTATTTTTGATTAAATCGATTCTACGAGTGAAAAAGAAGGTATTTAATAACAGGGTAGTATTTTTCTTTTATTCTGTATTCTGCAGGTGTCAATATGAATAGCGTTAATAGCATTCGGTCAACTTTTCTGGATTATTTTCATCTTAATGGACATAAAGTTCTTTCTTCCAGTCCACTTGTTCCGCGCAATGATCCTACACTTATGTTTACAAATGCAGGAATGGTGCAGTTTAAAAGTGTTTTCACTGGACTTGAACAGCCTTCTTATAAACAGGCTACGACAGCACAAAAATGTGTTCGTGCGGGTGGAAAGCATAATGATCTTGATAATGTTGGTTATACAGCGCGTCATCATACTTTTTTTGAAATGCTGGGTAATTTTTCTTTTGGAGATTATTTTAAAGAAGAAGCAATTTTTTTGGCATGGCATCTTTTAACAAAGGAATTTTGCCTCCCAAAAGAGAGGTTATTAGTGACCGTTTATCATAGTGATGATGTTGCTGCTGAATTGTGGCGTAAAATTTCAGGTCTTCCAGATGAAAAGATTGTTCGGATTGCGACAGCTGATAATTTTTGGGCGATGGGGGATATAGGTCCTTGTGGTCCTTGTTCAGAAATTTTTTATGACCATGGTGATGAAATTTGGGGAGGTCCTCCTGGAAGCGCTGATGAAGATGGTGATCGCTTTATTGAGATTTGGAATCTTGTCTTTATGCAGTATGAGCAGGTGAGTAAGGAAGAGCGTGTTGAATTGCCTCGTCCTTCTATAGATACGGGCATGGGATTAGAACGTATTGCTGCTGTTTTACAGGGTGTTCATGATAACTATGATATTGATCTTTTTCGTGCATTAATTGGTGCGTCACAAGAGTTAACAGGGGTTGAGGCAGTTGGTGATTTTGTTGCAAGCCACCGTGTGATTGCTGATCATCTTCGTTCATCTGCATTTTTAATTGCGGATGGTGTTCTTCCTTCCAATGAAGGTAGAGGATACGTTTTACGTCGTATTATGCGTCGTGCTATGCGTCATGCTCATCTTCTTGGTGCTAAGGAACCATTGATGTGGCGTCTTTTGCCTGCTTTAATTTGCGAAATGGGACAAGCTTATCCTGAGTTAGTGCGTGCTGAATCTTTGATTTCAGAAATTTTGAAATTAGAAGAAATACGTTTTCGTAAAACTCTTGAACGAGGACTTGGTTTGTTGAACGAGGCGAGTATCAATTTGATAGAAGGGGATCACTTTAACGGTGAAATTGCTTTCAAGCTTTATGATACATATGGTTTTCCACTTGATTTGACGCAAGACGTTCTTCGACGTCGAGGAATATCTGTTGATGTTGATGCTTTTGATAAAGCGATGGAGCGTCAAAAAGAAGAAGCGCGCGCTAATTGGTCTGGTTCTGGTGAATCTGTAACAGAAACGATTTGGTTTTCTGTTCGCGATCAAGTAGGGACTACAGAATTTTTAGGTTACGAAACAGAGAAAGCCGAAGGCATTATTACAGCTCTTGTATGTGATGGTAAAATTGTTGATCATATTTTTTCAGGGCAAAAAGCTGCTCTTGTTGTGAATCAAACTCCTTTTTATGGCGAATCTGGTGGGCAAATTGGTGATAGCGGGATCATTGCTGGTGAATGTTTTATTTTTGAGGTACATGATACTCAAAGAAAAGGTGATGGTGTTTTTGTTCATATTGGAGAAGTTAAATCTGGTCAGGCAAAGACGTCTGATTGTGTAGAATTAACTGTTGATATTGTTCGTCGTAAAAAAATCCGTGCGAATCATTCTGCTACCCATTTATTGCACGAAGCTTTACGTCAAATATTAGGACCTCATGTTACACAGAAGGGTTCTCTTGTATTGCCAGATCGGCTGCGTTTTGATTTTTCCCATCCAAAATCAGTTTCTTCAGAAGAGTTGAAAAAAATAGAGAATTTAGCAAATGATATTGTTTTACAAAATAGTAAAGTAACAACACGTCTCATGGCAGTAGATGACGCAATTTCTGAAGGAGCGATGGCGTTATTTGGTGAAAAATATGGTGATGAAGTTCGCGTTGTTTCTATGGGGAAGCAGTTTGGACAAGAGGAATTTAAAAAATGTTGGTCAGTTGAGCTTTGTGGAGGCACGCATGTGGAGAGGACAGGGGATATTGGTTTGATTCATATTGTTTCTGAAAGTTCTGTTGCTGCTGGAGTTCGCCGTATTGAAGCTTTAACTGGTACAGCTGCACGTCTCTATCTTAATCTCCAAGAAGAAAGAATCCGTGAAGTTGCGGATATTTTAAAAACTTCTTTTGTTGATGTGGAGGAACGTGTTCAAACTTTGCTTGATGATCGCCGTAAACTTGAAAAAGAGTTGAATGATGCACGAAAGAAAATTGTGCTGAATGCTGAAACTATAAAAAATGATCAAAAAGATATTACTATCGTCAATGGTATTTCTTTTATGGGGCGTGTTGTTAAAAATATTTCACCACGGGATCTTAAGGCGTTAGTGGATTCTGGAAAAAAGCAAATTGGGTCTGGAGTAATCGCTTTTATTGGTGTGTCAGAAGATAACAAGGGAAGTGCTGTTGTTGGCGTTACTGATGATTTAACTGATAGGTTAAATGCTGTTGATTTGGTTCATATTGTTGCAGATGTTCTTGGTGGTCAAGGTGGTGGTGGTCGTCCTGATATGGCGCAGGCTGGTGGTTCTAAAGGAGAAAAAGCTGGTGAGGCTCTTGCAGCGTTAAAAGCTTCTCTTGAAAGATAGTTTTGGACTTATCAGCGACTTTTTTTTCAGAAAAAGAGATGGTGTTTTTGTAGTTATTTAAATTTCTATGACGCAATGGCTTCACGCAATTGCATTACATTTTCGTTCATTGGCTGATCAATTGTTAAACCACCAGCTTTTAATAATTTGTAGAAGCGACCACCTTTATCGATTAATTCTTGGAAACTGCCTTTTTCAATTAAGTGTCCATGATCTAAAAATAACACAAGATCAGCGTGGCGAATTGTAGAAAGACGATGCGCTATAATTAAAGTGGTGCGATTTTGGCTTATACAATCAAGGGCGTCTTTAACTCTGGCTTCTGTTTCAATATCAAGAGCACTGGTTGCTTCATCCAGAATGAGAATAGGGGCATCTTTCAAAACTGCACGTGCAATCGCTAACCGTTGTCTTTCTCCACCTGACAATTGAGAGCCTCGTTCACCAACTAATGTATCGTAATGATCAGTTTTTTTCAGAATAAAATCATGGGCAGCTGCTATTTTTGCAGCCTCATGAAGTTCCTCATCCGTTGCGGTAGCTTTCCCTATCGCAATATTGTCGCGAATGCTACGATCAAAAAGACCAGCGTCTTGAAATACTGTTGCTAAAGATTTACGTAAAGATTCACGATTAACGGAACGTATATTTATTCCGTCAATAGAGATATGTCCAAATGTTGGGTCGTACACGCGCTGCAGTAAATTGATTAATGTTGTTTTTCCAGCGCCTGTTGGTCCGACGATAGCAACAGTTTGTCCTGTTTTCACTTCAAAGGAAATGTCAAAAATACCTTGAGAAGAATTTGGAAATTTATAAGTAACATGATGAAATTGTATTGCGCCCCTAATATTGGGGAGGCAGGGTAAATTTTCAGGTTTATTGATATGAAAAGTTGAGTCTTCCATTTCAAAAAACTCTTGTAATTTTGCTTGTGAGGATACTGCTACGTTGATGAAATTGCTAATTTGATCTAGACGACTAATCATTAATTGCGCAAAGCCGACAAAAGCGACAACTTCTCCTACACGTAATTGATCTTTTGTTACAAAAAAAGCTCCAAGGAGAAGAATACACACTATTGAAATGGTTGAGGCCATTCGGTTTAATCCACTTGCAAGAGCCCACCAATTTAAAACAGGGTTTTGTGCTTTAAGAAGATTGTTTGTATGCTTATGCAGTGCTAAAGTTTCCTCCTTTACTCGATTGTAGCTTTGTACAATAGAAACATTGGAGATTGAATCACTGATATGCTTAAAAAGGTTATGATGATAGCATTCTACAGCGGCTTGTCCGTCTTTTGTTTTTCGCATCACTAAACGTGCAATCAATATATAGATAATGGCAAGGACAACCAAGACTACTGAAAGGCGCCAATTCATGTTAAAGGCGATAGGTATAAGAACGAATAGTGCAACAAAAGTTGAGAGATGTTGACGCATAAAATCAAGCCATATGGCTGACATAGAATCTATAGCGCGCAATAGTATATGGAGGGCATTAGAAGTTCCGCGCTGTTGATGCCACATCAGTGGCATAGCGATAATACGTTCAAAAGATTCAGTTAAAACAGTTAAACGACGTCTATGTGCCAAACGATCGGCGCTGCGAGCAACAAGAACATAAGCAACAATATTAAAAATACCAAAACATACCCAAGCTGTGAGGGTAAAAATAATATCTGATTTATTTGTAATAGCATCAATGACACGCCCAAACAAAATAGGCTCTGCAATGGTAATAACAGCTAAGATAACATTAGCAATACAGATTAAAAGAGATGTATTTTTTTCTTTGTTTAAATAAGTAAGGACACGAGCATAAGTTTTGAATAAGGACACAGATGGTATCTCCAATAGCTATTGTAAGCATAAAGATTTGCAAGCCATCCTTTGAGCTAATAAAATTTTAACTGTAAGAAAATGCAATTTTTGATACGAACTGTAATGTGGTGTGATAAATCCAATTTTATCAGATGTTGATTATACTGTGTTTATAACATCGGATCACAAAAATAAGTCAATAAAATTATATGGCAAGAGGACTGTCATGGTAGGCGTAGAAATAAAAAAGGTTGAGGCGGATGAGAGCGGAATGCGTTTGGATCGCTGGTTTAAAGCGCGTTATCCAGGACTTGGGTTTGGATCTTTACAAAAATTGCTACGTTCTGGTCAGATACGGGTTAACGGTGGGCGTGTTAAAGCCGATACACGTATTTTAATGGGGCAATCTGTCCGTGTTCCACCTTTACCTATTGATGGTAAAGAGAGTTTCTCTATCACGGATAAAGTTATTCGTGGACAGGATGACGAAGTCATTTTGAAAAAAATGCTACTTTATGAAGATCCAAAAATTTTCGTTTTTAATAAACCAGCAGGTTTAGCTGTACAAGGTGGTTCTGGTTTAACACGCCATATAGATAGTATGCTTGAAGTGTGGCGCAATAAAAAAGGTGAAAAACCCCGTTTGGTTCATCGTCTTGATCGAGAGACATCAGGTGTACTCATTGTTGCTCGGTCAAGGGGAGCCGCGCAGGCTTTGACTGCCGCTTTTAGAGCACGGGAAACGAAAAAGACTTATTGGGCATTGGTTCGGGGGGTTCCTAGAAAGAAGCAGGATAAAATTTCAACATGGATGGTCAAAGATATAACTGCGCAGGGGGATAAAATGCGTGTTTGTGAACACGGGGAACCAGATTCTAGTCATGCAGTTTCTTATTATCGCGTTTTAGACACTCGAGGACAAACTCTTTCGTGGCTTGAAATGGAGCCTTATACTGGCAGAACACATCAGTTACGTGTGCATGCTGCTCATATGGATCATCCTATTATCGGTGATGCAAAATATTTTTTTTCTGATAGCAATTGGAAATTTCCAGGGGGCATTCAAAACCGACTTCACCTTCATGCACGTCGTATTCGCATTCCTCATCCTTCAGGAGGAATATTGGATATTGTCGCACCTTTACCACCTCATATGGTACAAAGTTTTAATCTTTTAGCTTTTAGTGAAACTGATGGAGACACAGAATAATAAAGGAAAAATTTTGCAGCTTATTTTATTTGATTATGTGCAAAAATATTGATTTAATTTTTACTACACAGGTGTAAAAATGGTTAGCGTAATGACAATTGATGTTTTTAAAATTATTATACTGTGCCTATTTTACAAAAGGTTAGTGCAGATTTTCCTCTCAACAAACCAGTAGATTTATTGAAAATAATATAGGTATAACGATATGCGTGAAATTTTTGATCACTTTGATATGTCTTTGAACAAAAGTCATTCTGTTCACGAGACTCAAAAACTTTCACATCAGTCACTACCTAAACGATTTTATAAAAAAGTGAAAATTACATGTGAAGAGAGAGGCTTTGCTATATTATTAGATGAATACCCAGTTAAAACACCAGCAAAACGTTGTTTTTTTGTGCCAACAGAGATGTTCGCTGCATTAGTGGCGCAGGAATTTGAGAATCAGAAAGAAGTTATTGATCCCACAAAAATGCCGATTACGCGCCTTGTTAACACTGTTATTGATGGTATAGCTGATGATATGCAGGCTGTTTTTGAAGACTTGTTGCGTTTTGTTGCGTGCGATATGCTTTTTTATCGTGCACCAGCACCAAAAGAGCTGGTACAACGACAATGTGAGGAGTGGGATCCTTTACTGGATTGGGCAGAAAAAAAACTTGGTTCACGCTTTAATTTGGCAGAAGGGCTTATGCACGTTGAGCAATCACGAGAAGCTATTCAAGCGGTGAGCAATTATTTACGCAAGGTAGAATCTCCTTATGTGCTTGCGGCACTGCATACGATAACAACTTTAACGGGATCAGCCCTTATCGCTCTTGCGGTTGCTGCGGAGGAAATCGATTCAGATCATGCTTGGGATATTGCGCATTTAGATGAAAATTGGATGATGGAACAATGGGGAACTGACGAAGAAGCAATAGCACGTCGTGCTTATAAGAAAGCTGAATTTAATGCAGCAGCTACAATCATTAAAGTTTGTTTGTAAAGTTAAATTTACTTCTGTTTATCAGTGTGCATCTGTTTTAAAAATCACGATTTTTATGATTTTTGGTGGATTGGTTTTTATATTGCCAGCCTAAGAGGTATTTCTCTGATTATGTTGAAGATTGTTGCGCTTATTGCCACGGATAAAATATCCTATGCGCTATTGTAAAGAAGAGCAATAATCTCAGTCAAAAATAAAGAACTTTCCCAGTATTGGTTGTGGTGCAGTTATAAATAAAATAGGGGAATACCATTATAACTTTATCTTCATGTTTTCTCTTTTATCGGTTGGGTATTTAATCTTATAATTTTTTGCCAATGTTTTATTTGGTTTTTCATGATTGGTTGGTATTATGATTCTCGATGGTTTTTTTACAATTAGATTATTTGATGATTGATTAAGGAAGAACACGTTTGCAAAAAGCGCATTGTGCTTTCTGAAAAAAACACCGCAGAAAATGGAGATTTTAAATCTCCATTTCTAAATTGAAAAGAATAGTCTATTCTTTAAACAGAATAATACATATCAAATTCGATGGGATGTGGGGTTGTTTCATAGCGCAAAACTTCTTGCATTTTTAATTCAATGAAAGAATTAATCTGGTCATCATCAAAAACATCGCCAGCTTTAAGGAAGCTACGATCTTTATCAAGTGCTTCAAGGGCTTCGCGCAGACTTCCTGAGACCGTCGGGATTTCTTTGAGTTCTTTTGGAGGAAGATCATAAAGATCTTTATCCATAGCATGTCCAGGATGAATTTTATTTTTGATTCCATCAAGACCAGCCATTAAGAGTGCGGAAAACGCCAAATATGGGTTTGCTGTTGGATCTGGAAAACGAACTTCTACGCGTTTTGAATTTGGCGAAGAACTTGTTGGAATACGGCAAGATGCAGAGCGATTGCGTGCAGAATAGGCAAGAAGAACAGGGGCTTCATAACCAGGAACCAAACGCTTGTAGGAATTGGTAGATGGATTTGTGAAGGCATTGATCGCTTTTGCATGCTTAATAATACCACCGATAAAGAATAGGCAGGTTTCTGATAGTCCTGCATATTCATTTCCTGCAAAGATCGGTTTGCCATCTTTCCAAATGGATATATGTACATGCATGCCAGATCCATTATCACCAAAAACTGGTTTTGGCATAAAAGTTGCTGTTTTTCCGTAGCTATTTGCTATTTGATGCACAACATATTTAAAAATTTGCATTTTATCAGCTTCACGAACTAAAGTATCAAAACGAATACCTAATTCATGCTGGGCTGCAGCCACTTCGTGATGGTGTTTTTCAACACGAACGCCCATATCTTTTAGCGTCGTGAGCATTTCAGAGCGCATATCTTGGCAAGAGTCGATTGGAGGAACTGGAAAATAACCGCCTTTCATTCGTGGACGGTGACCGAGATTCCCCATCTCATATTCAGTGTCATCATTTGATGGAAGTTCATTTGAATCGAGTTTAAATCCTGTGTTGTAGGGGTCAGTCTTATAGCGCACGTCATCAAAAATAAAAAATTCTGCCTCCGGACCTACATTGATTACATCTCCGATTCCTAAGGATTTCATATAAACTTCAGCCCTTTTGGCAATAGAACGAGGATCTCTACGATAAAATGCTCCAGAAACAGGATCGAATACGTCACAAAATATGACTAAAGTAGATTGAGCAAAAAAAGGATCAATATGTGCTGTTTCTGGGTCTGGCATCAGTGCCATATCGGATTCATTAATTGTTTTCCATCCAGAAACTGACGAGCCGTCAAACATAACACCATCGCTAAATGTATCTTCGTTGATTTCTGCAATATCCATTGTGACGTGATGCAATTTTCCTCGTGGGTCGGTAAAGCGTAAATCGACAAAACGTATGTCATTGTCTGCAATCTGTTTAAGAATATCTGATGCGGTTGTCATATTCCATTTCCTTATTGGATTGAGGTGGATAAAAAAGGTGAAAAATTTTGAGGATTAAAGGGCATCAGTTCCAGATTCGCCAGTGCTAATACGAATGGCATTATCAATGGAAGAAATGAATATTTTTCCATCTCCGATATGTTTTGTTTGAGCTGCTTTACGTATTGCATCAACGGTTTTCTCCAGCATTTCATCAGTAATAACAATTTCAATCTTTACTTTAGGTAAAAAATCAACAACATATTTAGCACCACGATAAAGTTCTGTATGTCCTTTTTGACGTCCAAAACCCTTTGCTTCTGTTACGGTAATAGCATGTAATCCAATTTTTTGAAGCGCTTCTTTCACTTCATCAAGTTTGAAAGGTTTTATAATGGCTTCAATTTTTTTCATGCTGAAATTATCTCCAACGTTATTTTGTCTTTTTAGACTGCACTACATTATATTGGCAACCGTGAGATGTGCAAACAGATACTTTCTACACGGAAAAGTCAAAAATCATATAACTATGTGTTTTTTTTGAAAGATTCTCTTACAGCATAGAAGATGAAGAGCTGTTATTTTGTGAAAAAAAAGCTACAAAAGTTTGTAAAAAAACAAAATGATACAATAAGAAACATGTGACGTTCTTTATTTTATGGTACCATTGATGTTCTATAATGTGGCAAATTTTTTAAGAGTTGGGATCATATAAAGGTCGACGCAGCAAAATTTCTTTCAGAAATTTTCCAGTATAGGAAGTGGGAGCATTAATAATATCTTCAGGGCGTCCAACTGCAACGATTTCACCGCCGCGATCCCCCCCTTCTGGTCCTAAGTCAATAATCCAGTCGGCTGTCTTGATGACTTCAAGGTTATGCTCAATTACCGCAACTGTATTGCCTTGTTCAACAAGTTCATGCAGTACTTCAAGAAGTTTAGAAATATCATGAAAATGTAGTCCTGTTGTTGGTTCGTCTAAAATATAAAGTGTACGCCCCGTTGTTTTGCGTGAAAGTTCTTTAGCAAGCTTTATGCGTTGCGCTTCACCGCCAGAAAGTGTTGTGGCTTGCTGCCCTACTTTAAGATAACCGAGACCGACTTTTATAAGAGTCTTCATTTTGTTGTGAATAGCAGGAACAGCTTGAAAAAAATTCTCTGCCTTTTCTATTGTCATATCTAGGATGTCTGCAATAGACTTTTCTTTAAATTTTACTTCCAGCGTTTCTCGATTATAGCGCTTGCCTTGGCATACGTCGCAAGTAACATAGACATCGGGCAGAAAATGCATTTCAATTTTGATAACCCCATCACCTTGACATGCTTCACATCGTCCTCCCTTAACATTAAATGAAAAACGTCCAGCTCGATAACCGCGGGCTTTTGATTCTGGTAATTCGGCAAACCATTCACGGATTGGAGTAAACGCGCCTGTGTAGGTTGCTGGATTAGAGCGCGGGGTGCGTCCAATAGGTGCTTGGTTGATATCGATGACTTTATCAAGAAATTCTAAACCTTCAATTTTGTCGTAGTTTGCTGGGCTGTGATGACTTCCCATGATATGACGTGATGCAGCTTTGAAAAGGGTTTCAATGAGGAATGTTGATTTTCCTCCACCTGAAATGCCAGTTATGCATGTGAAGGTTCCAAGAGGGATGTTAGCACTAATATTTTTGAGGTTATTACCTCGAGCACCGATGACTTTGAGTGTTTTTGATTTTGATATTTTGCGCCGTTGAGTGGGCACTGTAATTGCCATTTTTCCTGAAAGATATTGGCCTGTGAGGGAAGATGGATTTTCTATAATCTCTTGTGGTGTTCCCTGCGCTATGATTTCTCCACCATGAATACCTGCAGCAGGACCAATATCAACGACATGGTCTGCAGTAAGAATAGCATCTTCATCATGTTCGACAACAATAACTGTATTGCCGAGATCGCGCAGATGGCGCAGCATTTTTAAGAGACGTTCATTATCGCGTTGGTGTAAACCAATAGATGGCTCATCTAAAATATAAAGAACACCTGTAAGACCAGATCCAATCTGAGATGCTAACCGAATACGTTGGCTTTCTCCTCCTGAAAGTGTGCCTGAATTTCGAGATAAGGTAAGATATTCAAGTCCTACATCATTTAAAAAAGCCAGACGTTCACGAATTTCTTTTAAAATACGTACTGCAATATGACGCTGCTTTTCAGTCAAATATTGGTGAATGTTAGTAAACCAATCATTTGCTTTTAAGATAGAAAGTTCTGATATTTGCCCAATATGCATCCCATGAATTTTTACAGCTAATGCTTCTGGTTTTAAACGATAACCATGGCAAGCTGGGCAAGGTGAGGAAGACATATAACGTTCGATTTCTTCACGTGACCATGCCGAATCTGGCTTTTCCCACCGTCGTTTCATATTTGGAATAACACCTTCAAAATATTGGGTTATTTTATCCTCATCTAAATCATTTTTATGGGCAGAAAAAATTTCTTTTCTTTTTGTGCCATATAAAATAGCGTTTTGTGCTTCATTAGAAAGTGCGCACCATTTATCTGTGAGTTTGAATTCATAAATTTTTCCCAATGTTTCTAGGGTTTTGTTATGAAAACATGAGGATGATTTAGACCAAGGGACAATTGCTCCAGCTTTTAAGGTGAGGTTTTTATTGGGTATAATTTTTTCTGGGTCGATTGTCTTTTTTATGCCTAGTCCATCACAAATAGGGCAAGCTCCAAAAGGATTATTAAATGAAAAGAGTCGTGGTTCAATCTCAGGGATAGAAAAACCAGATATAGGGCAGGAAAATTTTTCCGAAAAAATAAGCCGTTTATGTGTTTCATTTTTCGATTTATTGACAGCTTCTTTTTCTTTTTGTGGCAAAGGTTGATCTGCCATTTCAGCAACCGCAATCCCATTTGCTAGCTTTAAACATGTTTCTATACTGTCAGCTAAGCGAGACGCCATATCATCGCGCACAACAATGCGGTCAACAACTACATCTATGTCATGTTTATATTTTTTATCAAGGGGAGGGGCATCAGGAATTTCATAAAATTTTCCATCAACTTTAACACGTTGGAAACCTTTTTTTAAAAGTTCCATTAACTCTTTTTTATACTCTCCCTTTCGTCCTCGCACTAAGGGTGCCATAATAAAAACCCGCGTACCTTCTGGTAAGTCCATAATTTGATCGACCATTTGGCTTACAGTCTGGCTTTCAATGGGAAGTCCCGTAGCAGGAGAATGAGGGATACCAATACGTGCAAAGAGAAGACGCATATAGTCGTGAATTTCGGTGACAGTTCCCACCGTTGAACGAGGATTACGGCTGGTCGTTTTTTGTTCAATGGAGATGGCTGGAGAAAGACCATCTATTCGGTCGACATCTGGTTTTTGCATCATTTCTAAAAATTGACGCGCATAAGCGGAAAGGCTTTCAACATAGCGGCGTTGACCTTCAGCATAAATTGTATCAAAAGCCAAGGATGATTTTCCTGAGCCAGAAAGTCCTGTTATGATAATCAATTTATCACGGGGGAGGTCTAGATCAATATTTTTAAGGTTATGTTCACGTGCGCCGCGAATGGAGATGTATTTTTGATGAGTCATGTCTATCCTTGGCATATGTAACAAAAATTGAACATTTGAAATGAAATAAAACTGTTTTTTTGGAACTACAATGTGTTTAATTACCTTAACATCGCAAAAGATTGCAAGTTTTGTGGGAAAAAAGACAAAGATAGAAAGCTTTTTATTCTAAAAGACGGAATAAACTATACGTTGTTGTCATTTTTTGTTATAATTGCTCTGTTTACGATTTTGGAGTTTATGCGATGGCTGGTAGCCTTAATAAAGTTATTTTGATTGGTAATCTTGGTGCGGATCCTGAAATCCGCCGTTTAAATTCTGGTGATCAAGTGGCAAATCTGCGTATTGCTACTTCAGAAAGTTGGCGTGATCGCAATACAAATGAGCGTAAAGAACGCACCGAGTGGCATAGTATTGTTATTTTTAACGAAAATCTTATCAAAATTGTGGAGCAATATTTAAAAAAAGGGAGCAAAATTTACATTGAAGGTCAGTTGCAGACGCGCAAATGGCAAGATCAGAATGGTAACGACCGTTATACAACAGAGGTTGTTTTGCAAAAATACCGTGGTGAATTACAAATGCTTGATGGACGTGGAGTAGCGGGTGGAGAGCAAATGCAAGGAGCAAATCAATCGAGTGGTAATTATGGCAGCGGTGGTTTTGGTGACAGTAGCTCAAATCCGAGAGATGTTTTTGGTCAAAGCAATAACACGTCGGGAGAGAGTTTTTCACATAAATTAGATGATGACGTACCTTTTTGATGGTTTTAAAGATACAATATTGTTTTTTGTATCTGTGTGGTTATTTGTTTTAACTTTTTAAATGCAGGATAGTAAATACTGGTCGTTTTGTTTACGATTATGAGTACAAGTAAATAACATATTGAAAATTATTGTTAAACTTCTTCTCTGTTGCAGGAGGGAAGTTAGCTTTTTGACATATTTTTCGATATACAAAGAGTAAAGTGATTCTTTTTTTGAAAGTCTTGAAACTGTGACCGATCTTACTCCACTACCAGAGCGTGATGTGCTCACTGGTATTGAACCAATCAATATTGTTGATGAAATGCAACGCTCCTATCTCGATTATGCGATGAGCGTGATTGTTTCGCGAGCACTTCCTGATGTTCGTGATGGTCTTAAACCGGTTCATCGGCGTATTCTTCATGCTATGAATGAGATGGGGCTCTCTTTCAATAAGCCTTATCGTAAGTCTGCGGGGGTTGTTGGTGAAGTTATGGGGAAGTTTCATCCCCATGGTGATGCTTCAATTTATGACGCGTTGGTACGTATGGCACAGGATTTTTCTTTACGAAATCCGTTGATTGATGGTCAAGGAAATTTTGGTTCTGTTGATGGTGATCCGCCTGCAGCAATGCGTTATACAGAATGTCGTTTAGAAAAAATTTCAGAAGAGCTTTTAGCTGATATTGATAAAGATACTATTGACTTTCAGGATAATTATGATGGACGCGAATGTGAACCTGTAGTTTTGCCAGCGCGTTTTCCTAATCTTTTGGTCAATGGATCAGGTGGTATCGCTGTGGGAATGGCAACCAATATTCCTCCCCATAATCTTGGTGAAGTCGTTGATGGTTGTATCGCCTTGATTGACAATCCCGATATAGCGCTTGATAAAATGATTGAAATCATTCCTGGTCCAGATTTCCCCACTGGTGGTATTATTCTTGGTCACTCTGGTATCCGTTCAGCTTATGAAACTGGGCGTGGTTCAATTATTATGCGTGCTAAGGTTGATATTGAGGAAATTCGCAATGGTCGACAGGCAATTATTGTAAGTGAAATACCTTATCAAGTTAACAAAGCGACAATGATTGAAAAAATGGCTGAATTGGTGCGTGATAAGCGCATCGAAGGGATTTCTGATTTGCGTGACGAATCTGATCGTGATGGGTATCGTGTCGTTATTGAGCTTAAAAGAGACGTTGTTGCAGATGTTGTTTTGAATCAATTGTATCGTTATACGCCACTGCAAACTTCCTTTGGTTGCAATATGGTTGCGTTAAACGGGGGAAAGCCTGAACAAATGACGTTGCTTGATATCCTTCGTGCATTTGTTTCTTTCCGAGAAGAAGTTGTAAGTCGGCGAACAAAATATCTTTTGCGCAAAGCGCGTGAGCGTGCGCATGTTTTGGTTGGTCTTGCTATTGCTGTTGCCAATATTGATGAAATCATAGCGTTAATTCGCAGGGCACCGGATCCGCAGACAGCACGTGTACAGTTAATGGAGCGGCGTTGGTTAGCGGCTGATGTAGCGCCTTTGATAAAACTCATTGATGATCCGCGTCATATTATCCATGAGGATAATACTTATAATTTATCTGAAGAACAGGCGCGTGCTATTTTGGAGTTGCGTTTGCAACGATTGACAGCGCTCGGGCGTGATGAGATTGCTGATGAGTTGAATAAAATTGGAGTGGATATTACCGATTATCTTCATATTTTGGCATCGCGTTCGCGGATCATGGATATCGTGAAAGATGAACTAAGTGCTCTTCGTGAGGCATTTGCAACTCCTCGACGTACTGTATTTGGTTTTGGTAATGCTGAGATGGATCATGAAGACCTGATCGCGCCAGAAGACATGGTGGTAACGGTTAGTCATAGTGGCTATATTAAGCGTGTTCCTCTCAATACATACCGTGCGCAGCGGCGCGGTGGTAAGGGACGTTCTGGTATGTCCACGAAAGATGAAGATTTTGTAACGCGTTTGTTTGTGGTTAATACACATACACCAGTTCTTTTCTTTTCATCACGTGGGATTGTTTATAAGGAGAAAGTTTGGCGTTTACCTCTTGGTACACCACAATCACGCGGGCGTGCTTTAATTAACATGCTTCCCTTGCAGCAAGGTGAACGCATAACAACTATTATGCCTTTGCCAGAAGATGAAGCCAGTTGGAGCGCATTGGATGTTATGTTTGCAACTACGCGTGGAACTGTGCGCCGCAATAAATTATCAGATTTCGTTCAAGTTAATCGTAATGGTAAAATTGCAATGAAACTTGATGAAGAGGGAGATGAGATTCTTTCTGTAGAAACTTGTACAGAATCTGATGATGTTGTTCTGACAACAGCTAATGGACAATGTATTCGTTTTCCAGTTGTTGATGTTCGGGTATTTGCGGGTCGTAATTCAGTTGGAGTGCGTGGTATCAACTTAGTTAAAGGGGATAAAGTTATTTCAATGACTATCTTAGAGCATGTTGAAGCAACATCGGTTGAGCGTTCTGCTTATGTTAAACGTGTGATTAATGAACGGCGTGCAGCTGGTGCGGATGCTGAAGATGTTTTAACTCTGGATGAAGGTGATGGAGAAACTGAAACAGAATTGACGGATGAACGTTATACCGAACTTCATGCTCGCGAGCAAATGCTTTTAACAGTGAGTGAATTTGGTTATGGGAAACGGTCTTCCTCATATGAGTTTCGTATTTCTGGACGTGGTGGAAAAGGGATTCGCGCAACCGATCCATCTAAGACGGCTGAAATTGGTAAATTAGTGGCAGCTTTTCCAGTGAAGGTACAAGATCAAATTATGTTGGTATCGGATGGGGGGCAACTTATTCGTGTTCCTGTTGATGGTATTCGTATAGCTGGTCGTTCGACTAAGGGAGTAACGATTTTCAACACAGCTGAGGGGGAAAAAGTCGTATCGGTTGAGCGTATTTCTGAATCTGAAGATGATGTTAGCCAATTAGATGATGAGGGTGGAAATCACTCTGATATGGTTAATATTAGCGAAGAAAAATGACTCTGAAGGTAGCGGAGTGAAATAATGAAAATTGCTCTTTATGCGGGTTCTTTCGATCCTTTTACAAACGGTCATCTAGATGTTTTGCAGGGTGGTTTAGTTTTGGCTGACAAGGTGGTTGTGGCTATAGGTATACAAGCTAGAAAAACACCACTCTTTAGCATTGAAGAGCGTGTTGGCTTAATTGCGCAAGCGGGGCAAGATTTTTTAAGCGTGGGTTCTGACCGATTACAGGTTATTTCATTTGACACTCTTTTGATTAATAAGGCGCGTGAAATTGGTGCTTCATTTCTGATTCGTGGTTTACGTGATGGCACTGATCTTGATTATGAAATGCAAATGGCAGGGGTCAATGGTATTATGGCTCCTGAGTTGCAAACTGTTTTTTTGCCAGCAAGTGTTTCTGGACGTGCGATAACTTCTACATTGGTGCGTCAGATTGCTTCTATGGGAGGTGATGTGACACCTTTTGTGCCTTCAAATGTTGCACGAGCTTTACACTTGAAATTTCAATCTTCAGGAGAAAATAATTGTGTATCTTAGAATTTTTGCTGTTTTGACATGTGTTTTTTGCTTTTTTTCATTCAGTGCTGCTGCAGATGATTCTAACATCCTTGTTTTATCTCTTAAAAATGGTGATGTAATTATTCGTTTGCGTCCTGATCTTGCTCCAAAACATGTAGCACAAATTAAGAAACTAACAGAAGAAGGTGCTTACAATAATGTTGTGTTTCACCGTGTGATTCCTGGCTTTATGGCGCAGACTGGTGATATAAAATTTGGAAAAAAGGGCAGCACAGATTTTGATCTTAAGCGCGCTGGTATGGGTGGATCAAATTATCCCAATATACCAGCAGAATTTTCAAAGCAGCCATTTGTGCGTGGCACTGTTGGTATGGCGCGTTCACAAGATCCTCATTCTGCAAATTCTCAATTTTTCATTTGTTTTAGTGATGCTGCTTTTTTAAATGGTCAATATACCGTTGTCGGGGAGGTCATAGAGGGAATGGATGTTGTTGATAAAATAAAAAAGGGTACCACAAGTAATAATGGATCTGTAAAAAATCCTGATGTTATTAATGCTGCCTATTTACAAGATGATAGATGAGTCAAAGGAGTAGCCGTATGGCTGAGATTAAAGATATAGAAAATACCTTAATTCTTGAAACAACCAAGGGCAGAGTCGTTATTGAGCTTCTTGTTGATTTGGCTCCTTATCATGTTGCGCGTGTTAAAGAGCTTGTGCGTGAGGGTGCTTATGATAATGTTATTTTTCATCGCGTTATTGATGATTTTATGGCTCAAACTGGTGACGTACAATTTGGAAAAAAAGATGGTGAAAAATTTAATTTATCACGTGCTGGTATGGGAGGATCAGATAAACCCGATTTAAAAGCAGAATTTTCGAATCTTTCTCATAAGCGTGGTACCGTTTCTATGGCACGCAGTCAGAATCCAAATTCTGCTAATTCGCAATTTTTTATCTGCTTTGAGGATGCTCCTTGGCTTAATCGTCAATATTCTATCTGGGGGCAGGTTATTGAGGGTATGGAAAATGTCGATCAAATTAAGCGCGGTGAGCCTGTTGTAGATCCTGATTCCATTATCAAAGCTACAATTGCTGCGGATGTAAAATAGTATAATATTATATAGAGGATAATTGCTACTCATGAGCTATTTTAAGATTCATTAAAATAGGTTTCAATTTTATATTTTTGTGCAAATAGAGTTTTTCTATTTTAATGATTCAGTGCAATAAATCGCATTGAGATCAGCTTTTTTGGGTAAAAATATTATTTTATTTGTGTTTGTCAAAAGAAGATGTGATGAAGCTTTTTCATTTATGCTTTTTGGAAGAGCTTTTGATGAAGGAAAGGCATCGGTTTGAATATTATGAAGGCTATTTAAGTGTAGTCAGCGGGATAATATTTATAGGCATAGTGTTGGCTGTTATGACAGTTTTTAGCATATGTATTTTCAGCTTGTCATATTATGTCAAAATGTTGTCAGAAATTTAAAATAAAAAATATGAATCTTTTTTTCGTCAAAAAATGTAGTTCAGGTCTAGCTATTGGTTTTCATTTTACTGAGACATTTTGGGTCATGTTTGGGAACTGTTTACATTGCATACAGATACGTTTTTTATCTGTAAAAATAAAGGATATCTGTCATTGTGAGTGTATTCAGAAATTTTTTCTATCGATGTTAAATCTGCTAAAAGCATTATTTGTCATAAAAGCTAGTGGAAGTAAGGTCATTTTTATTGAAGAAACAATAGCCTTGTAATATTAAACACTGCTGCGAGTAAGTGCTAACACTTTGAGGTGTTTATGTTGTCAGGCACTATTGATGTTTTATGAACCTAGATATTATCTTTACTGTAGTGACCGCTTGACAACAAATATTCCATTTATCTCGTTGAATTTTTTTATGCTGATTACAATATTGAGCGAATCAAAAAACAATTCGTAAAACTTATGAAATGTTATTCAATGCTATTAAGAAAGGAGGTATTGCCTTTCTTTCTTTTTATGGCGATGTAAGTTTATAGCTTCAAAGAGATGAAAGTGATGATAAAAACATTTCACTATAGAAAGATTTCTCAAGATGGGTATGCGCGTCGAGGTGAAATTATAACGGGACGCGGGTGTATTCGCACACCTGCATTTATGCCAGTTGGAACGGCAGGAACTGTTAAAGCTATGTATATGGATCAGCTTCATGCTCTTGGAGCAGATATCATTTTGGGTAATACTTATCATTTAATGTTGCGACCAGGAGCTGAGCGTGTTGCGCGTTTAGGGGGATTACATGACTTTATACGCTGGTCTAAACCGATTTTAACAGATTCTGGTGGATTTCAAGTTATGTCTCTTGCAGGAATCCGTAAAATTACAGAGCAAGGTGTGATTTTTCGCTCCTATATTAATGGAGCGTATTATGAAATGAGTCCAGAGCGTTCTATCGAAATTCAAGGGCTTCTTAATTCTGATATTCAGATGCAGTTGGATCAATGTATTGCATTGCCTGCAAGTGAAAAGGAAATGGAAGCCGCTATGGAGCTTTCATTACGCTGGGCGCAGCGTTGTAAAATAGCTTTTGGTAATCAGCCAGACAAGGCTATGTTTGGTATTGTTCAGGGCGGTGATAATATGAAACTGCGTGAACGCTCTGCCCAAGCATTAAAAGAGATGGATTTGAAAGGCTATGCTATTGGAGGACTGGCTGTTGGTGAACCGCAAAATGTTATGACAGCCGTATTGGATGTTACTTGTCCGATTTTGCCAGAGGATAAGCCACGCTATCTTATGGGGGTGGGAACGCCTGATGATATTTTGAAAAGTGTTGCGCGCGGTATTGATATGTTTGACTGTGTTATGCCGACGCGTGCGGGGCGTCATGGTTTAGCTTTTACGCGCTTTGGTAGAATTAATTTACGTAATGCGCGTTATGCAGAGGATCCACATCCTCTTGATCCACAGTCGCTTTGTCCTGCTGCATATGATTATAGCTGTGCTTATTTACACCATTTAATTAAATCTGGTGAATCTCTTGGTGGGATGTTGCTGACTTGGAATAATCTTTTTTATTATCAACAACTTATGCAAGGTATTCGTGATTCCATTGAAACAGGGTGTTATGCTGATTTTTGTGCTGAAACGAGTGCTTTATGGATGCAAGGACGATAGGGTGGTGATAGGGCACTGACTATTAATATGGTGTTTACTTTTTCTCCTGTTGCTCAATTATTTTTGCACAAAGTAAAAGTAAGGATATTGTAATAATGTTCTTCAAAAGCATAAAACTGCGCTGCCCTAAAAGATGGATGCGCAGTTTTATCGATACATATTTTCCCTGCAATACTAATATTCAGAAGAAATTATTACTCCGGTACGCATTACCTGACCCGGAGAAAAACAGTTTGTTTCTGTTTCTGATAATTGTTTAGATCAACAATATTAATGAGGAGTTAGTGAATTCTTAAAGAAGTATAAAAATTGTGTTTTTATGAGGAATTATATATTTTTTACCATTAAATGGTGAAGTCTTAACACAAGATGTCGATACAGCTTATTCACACAAAGAATGGTTTTTTGTTATTCATTGTTACATAAAATTGCGTAAAATTTTATGTAAAGATAGATAGAAGATGTTTTACTTATGATGGTGTGAAAGTGATTATGTTTGAGACTAAGATCTAAGAAGTTAATACTATAAAGTGCTGGAATTGTTTTTACAGACAGTGACATTTCAATAACTGATTTTTCATTTAGCTTACAGAATATTACAGTTGCAATGCGTTCTAAAGAAACAGACTCTGTTATAAATATATATTCATCGCTATGAAAAAATTAAAAATGTTGCCCTTTTTGTTGTGGAAGATATTTTTCAAATTTTGTTTGGCAAGATATAGATTAAAAAATATTGTGAGTTTATTTGCATATGTTACAGATATTAATGATAAAATGCCCCTAGACAAAAATAATGACAATGAAGAATTTTCGTAAAAAAAATTTTTTTGCATCTTGTGAGATTGATTCTAGAACGCGACATTTGGCAATTTTAACTCTTGCAGTGGGAAGTTTTGCTATTGGCACTGCTGAGTTTGTTGCGATGGGTTTACAGCCAGAGATGGCACGTAGTTCACATGTTGATATTCCTACAGCTGGTCAATATATTTCTGCTTATGCACTGGGAGTTGTGATTGGGGCACCTCTTTTAGCTGTTGCAACAGCTAAGTTATTACGCAAAACTGTTTTGATAGGATTGATGTTTTTTTATGCACTGGCAAATATTGCAAGTGCTTTTTTTTCTGATTTTAGCGTACTGGTGGCATTGCGGTTTGTCAGTGGTCTTCCCCATGGTATCTATTTCGGGCTTGCAACTATGGTTGCATCCTCAATGGTGGAAATAAATAAACGTCCAAAAGCTGTTGGGAATGTTATGCTTGGTTTAACAATTGCAACAGTTTTGGGTGCACCAAGTGCAACATGGATTGGGCAGCTTGTTGGTTGGCAGATTGCTTTTATTCTTGTAGGTGTTATTGCTTTATTGTGTTGTTTACTTATTGGAAAATTCTTACCTTCCATTCCAAATACTTCTAAAACAAGTCCTCTGCGCGAATTGAGTGCATTAAAGCAAAAGCAAGTGTGGCTTCTCTTGGCAATGGTTTCGATTGGTGCATCGGGGTTATTTTCTGTTTTCACTTATATCAAGTCAACATTAATGCATATTTCTGGTATTTTACTTGATTGGGTGCCATTTATTATGCCATTGGTTGGATTAGGGATGGTTGTGGGCAATCTTGTGGGGCCTAAACTTGCAGTTAAAGTTGGCATTTCGCCGATGATATTTTTTGCTATGCTTTGGAGTGCATTTGTTTTTTTTCTTTTTTTCTTTTTATCTCATACTCCATTAACAGCAGCGTTAGGATGTTTTCTTGTTGGTACTTCTTTTGCATCTATGCCTTCTATACAAACAAAAATTATGGATGTTTCTGTACATGGACAGATTTTGGCAGGAGCTTTAATGCAATCTGCTTTTAATATTGCGAATGCTCTTGGAGCAGAATCTGGGGCGTGGGTTTTAAAATTAGGCTATAGTTATGAATATACTGCTATTTTGGGAGGTATTTTAACTTTGTGTGGATTATTGATTTTTTGTTTTTCATGGTACGTGGAAAAGCGTAATCAAAATTTTTTTTGATTATGAATGTTTTTAAAAAGAGTATTTATTTAATCACTTGATTGCCCAGTTGGATTTTTTAATATGCTGTAAGAAACGCGTAAAGCAAACGGAATACCGAGACAAAATAAAAGACTGATGAGTGTTGCAAGAAGAGCTTTTGCTGCAAGAATCATTCCAGCAATTCCTCCAGGGTTAAATAAACCAGCAAGATTTGTGGTTGCTCCTGCAAGTGTTGCGCTTAGTGCTGCTGAAAATAGCTGTACAGAGGTGAGAGATTCGCTGGCGCGTAACGCATCTTTATCATTTGCACATTGTAGAATTCTTGTTAACAAATGCGGCCATGCTATACCAGCGCTAATCCCGATAGCAAACAATGCTAAGCAAATGATAAAAGTATATTTAGGTGTGGAAACTTCTGTTGGAACAAGCCATAAAAGTACGCCTATGCCTAAAAGGCTTAGTATGGGAGAATATACAATAATACTGCGAATGTTTTTTGTCGACACACCAGCACTTGAGAGAGAACCGCATGTCCAACCAAGGCTTATGAGTGCTGCCATGTAACCCGCAATAAGTGGGTCTTGCCCGTGAAGTTCTTGAAGAAAAAGTGGAAAATAAAGCTCTATACTATACGCTACTATCGTTATAACGAGTATTAATGAGTAAACAGGAAAAAATTCAGAAGAGAAAGAGAAGCTTTTACGTGGCAACATAGGATGAAGTGCAGATAATTCGATTTTTGCTAAAACGAAAAGGAGACTAAATCCGATAACCAGTCCGCAGATTTGTGCAACTGCAGTATCCATAGTTCCACCAACGGAAATGATAAAAATTAACAAAATGAGTGTAAGAAGTTGTGGGAAGGGGAGTGGAGACGTTGGAATGTAATTTGTATTTTTTTTTGGTAAAACTTTAAATGCTATAAATGAGAAGATTATTGCCAATACTCCAACTACCCAAAAGGAGGTTCTCCACACACTATATTGTACAGAAATACCGCCGATAGCTGGTCCTAATAAGGTTGATATTCCCCATATTCCAGAGATAATACTGAATGCATGTGACCATAAAGGTGGGCTGAAAACGATACGCACCATGGAATAAGATAAGGATAGCAAAGCACCGCTTCCAAATCCTTGAACAAAGCGTCCTATTAAAAATAATGGCATAGTTGGCGCCATGCTGCACATGAAGGTACCAACAGTAAAAATAAATCCAGAAACAACATAAGCTTGGCGAGGACCTATTTTTTCTAATATTTTTGTTGCAAGTGAAGTACCAAGGAGTGAGGCTGTAATAAAAACAGTAGCTACCCACGAATAATATAGCTCACCGCCAATATCATCCATAAGAGAAGGCAAAATAGTGATAACAATGTAAACGTTGATAGCATGCAACGCCACACCGCCCGTAAATGTTAAAGAGCGAATACCATTTTTACCCCATAAAAGCGCGAACCAGTTCTGTTTTTTCACTATTTTTGCTATTTAATAGAGAATTGATCTTTTTTATTTATAAGACAGTTATTTAAATTTTCCAAGAGGGGAAGAATTCAAAGCTCTCTTTTCGTAGAGCTTTGAAATTTAAATTAAATCTATAATTTAATTGACCATTATTTTTTTTAGGTTTTCATCAATTTTATCGAGGAATCCTGTTGTAGAAAGCCATCTTTGTTTAGGTCCAATTAACAGTGCAAGATCTTTGGTCATAAAACCTTCTTCAACGGTTTTAATACAAACTTCTTCCAATGTTGTGGCAAAGTTTTTTAATTTCTCATTACCATCCAATTTGGCACGGTGCGCCAATCCGCGTGTCCATGCAAAAATAGAAGCAATAGAATTTGTTGATGTTTCTTCATTTTTTTGATGCTGACGGTAATGACGTGTTACTGTACCATGTGCGGCTTCTGCTTCAACAATTTTACCGTCTGGTGTCATGAGGACAGAAGTCATGAGCCCAAGGGAACCAAAACCTTGGGCAACGATATCTGACTGGACATCACCATCATAGTTTTTACATGCCCAGACATAACCTCCTGACCATTTAAGCGCAGAAGCAACCATATCATCAATCAGGCGATGCTCATAATATAATTTACGACTTTCAAATTCAGCTTTAAATTCTGCATCAAATATTTCTTGAAAGATATCTTTAAAACGTCCGTCATAAGCTTTCAGAATGGTGTTTTTTGTTGAAAGATAGACAGGGACATTTCGCTGTAGTCCATAATTAAAAGATGCGCGGGCAAAGTCACGAATTGATTCATCGAGATTATACATGGCCATGGCAACTCCCGCACTTGGAGCATCAAAAACATCATGTTCGATAACTTGATTGTCATCGCCGACAAATTTAATAGTTAGTTTTCCCTTACTGGGAAATTTAAAATCAGTTGCTTTGTACTGATCACCAAAAGCATGACGTCCGATAATAATTGGTTTTGTCCAATTAGAAACAAGACGTGGAATATTTTTACAGATAATAGGTTCGCGGAAAATGGTTCCCCCTAAAATATTGCGGATTGTACCATTAGGTGATTTCCACATTTTTTTTAGGTTAAATTCTTTTACACGTGACTCATCAGGAGTGATGGTTGCACATTTTATGCCAACTCCGTATTTTTTGATAGCGTTAGCAGAATCGATCGTTACTTGATCATTTGTTGCATCTCGATTTTCGACGGAAAGATCATAATATTTAAGATTAATGTCGAGATAGGGATGAATCAGTTTATCTTTAATATATTTCCAGATGATACGGGTCATTTCATCCCCATCGATTTCAACAACGGGATTTTCTACTTTGATCTTTGTCATTAGAAGTCCTTTTTCATTTAAGTGATATTGTCTTCTATAATACTTTCAGGATTAGAATGAAAAGTTAAAACAGGGAAGGTAGAGAAGCATTTAAACGATATCGCATATTATCGAGAGGATGTAAAACTTTATTAAAAAACGGACGCATTGCAAAGAAAGTCGTATATCTGCAATATTTGAGCATTATATAATTGATAAAAAATCAACTCTATTAAGGAGAATGGTAAGCAGATATTACTGGCAGTATTTTTTTGTTTTTTAGTCAAATATTTTATTTAAATATTTGATAAATTTATATTATTATAATTTTTTGAATAAAGTATAAATTTTTGTATTGTCATTTTATCTCTAAAGTCATGGTTTGCTAATTTAAATAAAAATCCAAATTTAGTAAAAGAGAATTATTATTATAAAATGGTTATGTAAACAAAACTGTAGGATAGCTTTTTAGTTTACATAAAAATTCTTAAAGTTATTTTTATGTAAAAAATTTACAAATTATGTGCATTTTATTTAAAATAAATAGTATATGCGTCGATATAGCTTAAAAATTGTTACTTTATTACAAGTTACAATAACTGAGACATTCTACCTTTGATGAATTTTTAATTTATTATCAATATGTGTGAAAAATCACTATCCTTGAAAAGAACGAAAAATCAGTCATCTAATAAACTTTACGATTCTCAGTACGCAGAAATGCCAGAAAATTCCATTCTCTAACCTTATTTCATCATTCGTAATAGTATAAATAATTAAAAAATATAAATAAAATCAAAATATTACGCAACATAAAGAAAAAGATGGTACGCCCAAGGGGAATTGAACCCCTGTTTCCGCCGTGAAAGGGCGGCGTCCTAACCGCTAGACGATGGGCGCAAACCAGTGATGAGGCTTATAGAGAGTATCTTTTTACTTCGCAAGCCCTATATGTAATTTTTTTAAAAAAACATGTTTTATTGAGCTAATTTGAATATCTTTATATTATTCTTTACCGAGATTATTTTATTTTTTAGAGCTTTGTATGAAAAATATAAAATAATTATAACAGTTAATAGGAAGACTTAAATTAGTACAATGATAGTTGGATGATGCTTTTTGAAGAATCGAATGAAATTTTAAAGGGGTATTTTATTCGTTATTGTTAGATATATGCGCGATGAAAATATTGCTTTATTTTCTCAAAGATTTTTCATGAAAGAGAATGGTCATTTATGATGAGGCAATAAAACCATGAGCTGCTACAGAGCAATTTACGAAATAGAACGAGCACTCGTAGATACGCTAAAAAATGATGCGAAGCGTGTAAAAGCTGCTTCTAAAGCACAAGCCAAAAATTCATTGAATTTAATTAAAATGCAAGAAGGCGCGTATTGGTGAAGCTGAGAAAACATCGAAGCATATTGAACAAAGTGGAAATTAATAATCATTTTTTTCATATTACCCATAAAGAAAGCTAGAAAAAGTTTTAAATTTGTTGTTTTTTATGTTTGAAGCAATCACTTATTGTTTAAAAAGTGCTGCACAGATAGAGATTTTGATATCATTGGTTTATCTCGATAAGTCGTATTTGGCTGATATTTTTAACTGGAATAGATAAGTTATCTGAAATATCCAAAAGCTGTAAATGTTATCATTATTCTAGTTTTTGTCATATTTCAGGGTTGTGTTGCCTGTAAGTCAAGTATTATGGTTTACATTTTTAATATGCAGTATAATCTAGAGAGGGAGGCAAGTTGTCTTAAATAGTGACAGTCTTGATATTGTAACAGTTTAAAAAATGTATAAAAGCGGTACAATAGTTTAATGATTTGGGGCTATGCTAATAATAATTTCTAGCTTTTGAAGCAGCACCATTTATGTCGGTTTTTATTTTCAAAAAATATGGTTATTTATGTTCTCTAAAGTTTTTGATTGAGCAGTTAGATATTGTTTTGCTAGGGATTGGCTTTTTATTTATAGGGTGGATAAGTGTTCAATATATATTATTGTTGGTAGGTATGATTTGTGCTGCGTTACATGTAATTAAAATATTTTTGAGTGAAAGTTAAAAGATAGGCAGTTTGAATAATGGCAGAAGCTTTGAAGGTTGGTATTGGAGGTTTGGGTACAGTCGGGACTGCAGTTATTCGGATTTTACGTGAAAAAGAAAATAGTTTGGCTTGCCGGTGCGGACGACCAATCAAAATTGTTGCTGTTAGCGCGCGTAATAAAGATCGCAATCGTGGAATTGATCTAAGTGATGTAAAATGGTTTGATTCACCTGTAGAAATGGCAGCTTCTGATGAAATTGACGTTTTTGTTGAATTAATTGGTGGTGAATTAGATATTGTGCATGCAGCTGTTAAGAAGGCGCTTGATGTGGGACATCACGTTGTTACTGCCAATAAGGCACTTCTTGCTCGACATGGAGGAGCACTTGCTGTTAGTGCAGAAAAAAGAGGTGTTTTTCTTAATTTTGAAGCCGCGGTTGCAGGTGGAATTCCTGTTATCAAAGCAATGAGAGAATCACTTTCTGGTAATCATATATCACGGATTTATGGCATTTTGAATGGAACCTGCAATTATATATTAACACGCATGTTTACGGAAGGTCTTTCATTTAAAGATTGTTTAGCAGATGCGCAAAGGCTTGGTTATGCTGAAGCTGATCCAACTTTTGATATTGGAGGAAATGATACTGCTCATAAATTAGCTTTGTTGACCAGTTTAGCGTTCGGAACTACCATTTCATTGGATGATGTCTATGTTGAAGGAATTAGCAATATTTCACAGATTGATATCCGTGCTGCTGATGAATTGGGTTATCGGATTAAACTTTTAGGAGTTGTGTTAAAAACTGATTCTGGAATCGAGCAACGTGTTCATCCAACAATGGTACCAACGTCATCAATGATTGCGCAGATTCATGGTGTGACGAATGCTCTTTCTATTCAAAGCGATTTATTAGGTGAATTATTGCTTTCTGGTCCTGGGGCTGGAGGAGTAGCAACAGCATCAGCAGTTATTGGCGATTTGGTTGATATAGCGAAAGCGCGCCCTCATTTTCAGTATGCACCTGTTTTAGGGAAACCAGCATTGACGCTCACTCCTTATAAAAAAGCACGTATCGCTCATCATGCAGGTGGCTATTTTATTCGTTTGAGTGTTCATGATCGCGCTGGTGTTTTTGCAACAGTTGCAAAACATATGGCTGATAATCATATTTCTTTAGAATCGATTGTGCAAAGGCCTTTTGTGGAAAGTCAAATTGTCGAAACAAAAACTATCATTTTAATAACGCATGAAACAACAGAAGTGAATATACAACAAGCGCTTGCAGCAATTGAAAAGGATGGTTATCTTGTTGCAAAGTCCCAATTTATCCGTATTGAACGTATGGGATAGCATAGAGTTGACGATTTATTACATCATGGTAAAAAGAGAGCTGAGTGTTTTTCTCTTGTGGAAAGCTTTCATCTTTGCAAAAATCTTTATTCTTAATGTTTTGCAATGAATGCTAGAATCTGTGCGCTCATATTGACTCGATAGGATTTTTTATATGCCCAAAATTCAGAAGACTTTAAATGGACTTGACCGTATCCTAACGCTTGAATTGGTACGTGTGACTGAACGCGCTGCTGTTGCAGCTGCGCGCTGGCGTGGGCGTGGTGATGAAAAAGCTGCTGACCAAGCTGCTGTTGATGCAATGCGTCAGGAACTTAATCGTTTACCTATTGAGGGTACAGTGGTGATTGGCGAAGGTGAACGCGATGAAGCTCCAATGTTGTATATTGGAGAGAAAGTTGGTCTTCAAAATGGGCTAGCAGTTGATATTGCGCTCGATCCTCTTGAGGGAACTACAATTTGTGCTAAAAATCTTGCCAATTCTTTGGCTGTGGTCGCAATTGCTGAGAAGGGTAACTTACTTTATGCACCTGACGTTTATATGAAAAAAATTGCTATTGGTCCTGGCTATCCAAAGGGGGTGGTTGATATAGATGCTTGTCCTGCGGATAATGTTCATGCCCTTGCAAAGGCGAAGGGAGTCGCTGTTAATCAGATTGCTGTTTGTGTTATGGATCGTCCTCGCCACGCAAAACTGATTGATGAGGTGCGTGCGACGGGTGCGTCTATTCGCTTAATTGGTGATGGAGATGTTGCTGCTGTTATTGATACAACTGATCCAGATGAAACGGGCATTGATATCTATATGGGCATTGGTGGAGCACCAGAAGGTGTATTAGCTGCTGCAGCTTTACGTTGTATTGGTGGACAGATACAAGGACGTTTACAGCTCGATACAGAAGAAAAAATTGCGCGCGCAGCCAAAATGGGCATCGATGATCCCAATAAGACTTACACAATGGAAGAGATGGCAAAAGGTGATGTTTTATTTTCTGCAACAGGTGTAACTGATGGAAATATGCTCTCTGGTGTCAAATTTACTCCTCGCTATATTCAAACGGAGACTATTGTGATGCGCTCACATACTGGTACAATTCGTAATATCAAAGCGCAACATAGAGATCACTCCAAGTTTGATTGATGCTTTTCGTTTTTACTATAAAAAATAAGAGAGGATCACTTTTTTGTAAAATGTTCTTCTGCGGAAAGGCTTTTTCTATGGATTGTATTTTAAAAATATTTTTTATCATTATGATAGTGGAACAGAGTGTATCCAACCGTTTTTATCTTCTGTATTCCCTTTTTGGAGATTGACCAATTGTGTGCGAAGTTGCTCTGTAATCTTGCCGACCATTTCATTGCCAATAACAAACTCTCCGCCTTTATATTTGAAACGACCAATTGCTGTGATAACGGCTGCAGTACCGCAAGCAAAGGCTTCTTTTAGGTAGCCACTTTGTGCATCTTCTTTGAGAGCTTCAAAAGAGTAAGGACGCTCTTCTATCGTTAAACCCATTTGTTGAGCTAACTTCAAAATTGAATGACGCGTTATTCCTGGAAGAATAGTGCCATTAAGTGCAGGTGTTACAAGTGTGTTATTTTCCATAATAAAACAAACATTCATGCCACCTAATTCTTCAATCCACTTATGTTCCACCATATCGAGAAAGAGCACTTGGCTACAATTATTTTGTGTTGCATTATTCTGTGCAAGCAGGCTTGCTGCATAGTTTCCTCCGCATTTGGCAGCACCTGTTCCACCTGGACCAGCGCGGCTATAGTCTGTTTCAAGCCATACACTGACAGATTTTTCTCCTTCTTTAAAATATGATTCCACTGGAGATGCTATAATACAGAAGATATATTCTCGAGAAGGGTGGACTTTTAAAATGTTTTCATTGCCAAACATAAATGGGCGTATGTAAAGGCTGGCATTTGGATGATCAGAAACCCACTTTTGATCAATCTTGACTAACTGATTCACTGCATCTAAAAAAATATCTTTTGGCAGTTCTGGCATCGCTAACCGTCGTGCCGATTCAGTAAAGCGCTGTGCATTGGCATCAGGGCGAAATAACAGGATACGTCCATCTTTTGCGCGGTATGCTTTTAAACCCTCAAAAACTTCCTGCGCATAATGCAGAACAGTACTTGCTGGACTAATTTCTAAAGGTTTGTGTTGAGAAATGACGGCATTATGCCAACCTTTACCTTCAGTCCACTGGATGGTTCCCATATGATCTGTAAAAAATTGCCCAAAACCAGGATTTTTTAGAATTTTTTCACGATTCTCATCTGACAAAGGGGAGTGGTGTTGCTCTATTTTAAATGGAAGCGACGATATGGGAATTCTCATCAGTAAAACCTTCTAAGGAAGATGCTGTATTTTTACGTATCTTTTATTAAAGGATAATAAAATGCTTTCATTAAAACATTATGATTAGCATCCTCTTTGAGTCAATATTTAATTATACCACTCAAAGAAAAGATTATTTAAGTGTGTTTTTTGATTATATTTTTTATTTATATTCATTTTTTTTCAAAATAATTATTTGAATAACTTCATATATAGGTACTATTTCAATAATTTATGGTAAGAACTGAGAAAAATAATTTTTTATAATTAGGAAAATTTATCTAAATATAGGCAATAATAAATAATAGTGTAATTTGACTACTAAAAT
>NZ_JBLEBK010000008.1:0-49426 GCF_047263965.1 Bartonella propinqua
GGTATTAATTTGCTTTTTTTGAAAAATTGTATAGCAGGATGAAATTTTACAGCTCTCTGTTTTTTTGTGTGCTTTTATAAGTGCGCACTGTAAGCACAGTGAATTTGTTTCAGAAATGTTTTATTTTTCTTAAATAAATAATAATTATCATTTTTTACAATATAATTTTTTTATTAATAATAAAATATAGTTTTAAACTTTAGATAAATTTTAAATATTATTTGTAATTTATTTTTAATGACAATTTATAATATTAATTTTTACAGTATTTAAGTAATATTATATTATAAATAACAAGCTTTTCTAATTTAAAAGTAATTTATTCTTAAATTTTTGATAACGTGGAACAAATTTTATCGAAAATAAAATTTACGTACATAAAAGTTGCTATAAAAAAATGATTATATGTGTATTTTTATTGGTCAGTGAGATAATTTAAAGTTTTTTATAATTATAATTAAATTACAAATTTTTTAAAAGATGTTACGTGATAGACATGTCATTAAGAATAAAGGCATCAAATGCAGCTTCAAATTGTTTTCTGTAATCTTCTTTGTGCATAATTGTATCGAGTTCTGCGCCCGTAATTGTAATACTCTCTGTTAGATGTGTACGTTGACATAGTTGCCGCACCTCAATGTTGTCTGCAATGTTGTTTTGATTGGCAAGAATAAATAATGTTGGGATTTTTAAATATCCACTAAGTATATTTTTTTTCATGACATCAATTGCATTGAGTACTGATGCCATCCATCGGGATGTGGGAGGAGGGATGGAAAGAGCTGAAGGTAAAGCTGTGTTATTCTTGCACTCAAATTGCATATTTTTTTGTTTTAATTTTTTCCTACCTCTAGCTGGTAAAAATCCAAGACCTATATCGGAAAGAAGTTGTGTTAATTTATGCTGAAAGCCATTTGTTTTATTGCCGAATGGAGCAAAAGGAGGAGAAACGCAGAGCATTTTATTAAATTGATGATTGATGATATCCAGTCCGCTAAGTGCTATCAAACCACCCGTACCGTAAGTGAGCATATAGTAAGGTGGTGGGCAATCAGGATAAACGACATTTTTAAGAAATTCATTTAAATCATTAATATCATTATTTATATCAAAATTATGATGTCGATTCTGTTTTATTGTATTAGATTGTAATTTTTCTCGACCAAACCAATCAAATATTGCCGTATAAAAACCGCGTTTAGATATTTTATCCATTATTAAAAAATATTCTTCTATAGCATTTGTGTAGTTTTCAAGAATAACGACTGTTCCTTTGTTTTTTTTCATTTCAGGATGTATTGTCGCAAAACGAATTTCACGATCAGTAGCTATTTTAAGATAACTATTACGAATATTGGGAAGAGGTGAACCGTAATTTGTAGGATAAAGAGGTGTTTTCAATTGGTGTCCTTTTTATAGTGTATTGAGGTAATTTAGTGCAAGGTGAGGTAAAGAAAGAAGTTTCATTAAGATCATGATAATAAAGAGTTAAAAAATGGTTATATTGCTTTTGTTTGTTTTTACGAATTAAAACGCAAAAAAGTTGAAATAGAAAAGAGTGATTACTAAATAAACGGTGTGGTCGCCATGATGGGACCACTGGTTCACGAGCGAGTTTGCCGTTCGGAAACTGTGTGAATCAATTATAGTCGCTCTAAAGGAGGGCATTATTATGCGTCAAGTAGATTTTTCACCATTTTATCGTTCAACAGTAGGTTTTGATCACCTTTTAAACTGGTTTGATTCGAGAACACAACCAGATGATGTTTCTTCTTATCCGCCTTATAATATTGAACGTTTGACCGAAGATTCTTATAGGATTTCTATGGCGGTTGCTGGTTTTTCGCAAAATGAAATCGATATCGAAATGCATTGTAACCAACTGACTATTAAGGGTGAGAGAACATCCGAAAATAATGATGAAGAACGAGAATTTCTTTACCGAGGCATTGCCTCGCGTGCTTTTGAGCGCCGTTTTCATTTGGCCGATCACGTAAAGGTTATTGGGGCAGAACTTGGCGATGGTCTTCTTCATATTCAGCTTAAAAGGGAAATGCCAGCTGAGCTTAAACCACGAAAAATAGCTGTGCAAGTATCGCCATCTTCTGTAAAAAATGGCAATAATCAAAATATATATAAAACAAATTTAGAAGCTGAAAAAATTAAATAATTATAGATTTTTTAGAAAGTGAAATAGCGCGAGACAAAGGTCTCGCGTTTTTTATAATTTTATCAAGAAGGAAGATTATTGAAATAAAAGCTATCTATATCGATTTTATAATAATGATATTATTATCTTTTTTCATTACACACTAAATAGACTTTCGAAATTTTATGTGAGCATAGTGAAATAATATTTAAGTCAAAAAATTGCACATTTTCCATTTTTTGATATATCATTTAAAGTAAAATGGTCGGAGCGGCGGGATTTGAACCCACGACCCCTTGACCCCCAGTCAAGTGCGCTACCAAGCTGCGCTACGCTCCGAGCTGTACAAAACGACTAAACGACTGCTTCTTGAAAGGCAAGAGAAAAATAAACAGGCTAAAATCTAAAATGCTCTTTCTATTTTTGGAAAGCTTATAAAAATAAAAAAACTTTATATTTTAATATTTTTTTGATAATTTGAGATAAGCAACTAAAATTTTAAGATTTTGATTATATTTGATTTTATAAATATTATACATATACATTTAATTATTTTATGCAAATTGTGAAGAAATAAAGGGAGGGTGCTCTTCTAGATGAGTTTATTTTTTTTGTCACCTTAATAATAGTTAAATAATATCTTTTTAATGCTTTTGTTTGTTATTTTATTACAAGAAATTTTTCAAAAGGATCAATGATTTGACTCATGTCGTAACGAATATGTAACATTGAATGATCTTTTCTTTCTTTAAAATTCTGTAGAAGAAGTGTGAAGAAGTGTTTTGCATTATCACAGATACCACAAAAATAGTAAAAATAGATATCTGGATAAATATACCATCATCAATAAAACTTGTGGTATATGCGTTTTTTATCTTATAAAAAGGATTCAACGTATTTCAATTTATGCCTTGTTGTTCTGCTTTTAATATACCAGATAATAAATATTGTACAGAAAACCATTTAAAATGCTGATTTAGTAAGAAAAGAGTAAGAAATGAGCCGTTTTTCGGTAATAAATTTGACAGAAGCCGCGGTAGATCGTGTTAAAGCTATTATGGACACAAAAGGCGCGTGTGGCATTCTTATTGGTATCAAAAAAGGTGGCTGCGCGGGGATGGAGTATACAATTGCTCTTGTAATGGAAGAAATTCTGGATGCAGATGTTGTTGAAATTAACGGCGCTCGTGTTTTTATAGCACGCGATGCAGTATTATTTTTATTAGGAACGCAGGTGGATTATGAAGTGACAACACTTCGTTCTGGTTTTGTATTCAAAAATCCTAATCAACTTTCAGCATGTGGGTGTGGTGAATCGGTAGAACTTCGTCCTGCTTCGCAAAATCAGTTAAATGAAATATATGAAACTCATTGACCTTAGTGAAATTGCATTTAGTTAACTGAGTATCTTCTTAATCTTTTGAAATGAATGATTCTCTTAATGTTTTTTCTTATTTTTTATTTTTAACCTTATCCCAAAGGATCTTTATTTTATTTAAGGACGCATCAGATAGTATTGTTAGATTGTGTAGATAGCCTTTTTTCAATATAGGTAAAACGATTTTGAGATTTTGTATTTGCCTGTTTTAATGCTTTTTGTGAATCAATGTTCAGGTGGTGTGCGAGATTAAGTAAGGAAAAATAAAGATCGCAGAATTTTGCTTCTATATCTGATGTTTTGTCCTCTTTGATTGCATCTTTGAATTGATGGAGTTCTTTTTCAAGTTTTACAAAAACTTTATAACTTTCATGCCAATCAAAATTCGCTTTTGCAGCTGCTTTTTGTAAAGCGGTTGCTTCTTGATCTGTGGGTTGGATCTGTTTGGCTTTTGCAAAAATGTTTTTTGCAGAATCAGTCGCTAAGCTTGCTTCTTCGTTTCTTGTTTTTTGCTCAGTCTTTTCTATTTCCTTGATACGTTCCCATTCACCTTCCACAAAACCACGTTTTTTTTGCTCTGGGGTTCCAAAAACGTGAGGATGGCGACGAATCATTTTTGCAGTAATTGCGTAAACAACATCTCCAAAGGAAAAACTTCCTTCTTCTTCTGCAAGCGTAGCGTGGTAAACCACTTGCAAAAGAAGATCACCAAGTTCATCGCAAAGATCCATTCGGTTTCTTCGCTTAATGGCATCGATGACTTCGTAAGTTTCTTCAAGAGTATAGGGTATGATGGATTCAAATGTTTGCTTTATATTCCAAACACAGCCATTATTACGATTTCTTAATGCTGCAACAATGGCAATAAGATCATTTATATTTTTTGATGCTAACACTTATACCTCTTTTGTAAATAGAAAATGATGTGGATATATTAGCTATCCCAACGTCTGTGTAGCCACATCCATTGACTAGGATATTCACGTACCCAACTTTCAACAATATCATTTAATTTTTGCGTAGAAGCAGCTATATCAATCTCATTTTTTTCATCAAGCGGAAGTGTTATACGTTCGTATAACTCTAAACGGTGCCGTCCTTTAGGAAGACGGATACAGCGCGCTGGATAAATATCACAATTATATTGTCGAGCAAGTTTTATAATTAAGGGATTGGTTTTTAGTGGTCTGTTAAAAAATGTTCCTAAAATACCTCGGCGAAATTTTTGATCAACAAGCATGCCAACATTTTCACCTTTTGCTAACTTTGCTGCTAATGCCCAAGCTGCACCAGCCTTGGATGGGATAAGGTGCCCCATAGAAGTTTGTCGAGCTTTAAGAACTCGTTTTGCAATATAGGGATTATTGGGTGGTCTAAATAAAACCGTAACATTAAGATCAAAACTTTGTGCGCATATAGGAAGAAGTTCAAAATTGCCAGTATGAGCTGTGAAAAAAATATGCGGTTTTTTTTCATTTTTTAATCGTTGGAATATTTCTGCACCAGTAACTTCAATAAGACCTGGTTGATCAGCATAAGGATCAAAATCAAAAATCTTATCAAGAAAAACATATTCAGCTAAGAACTGTCCTATGTTTTCCCACATTTCTATTGCAATTGCATGGAGTTCTTGCTCTGTTTTTTCTGGATAAGCAGCTCTAAGATTAGTAAGCGCGATTTGGTGACGACGTGTAAGGGGACCAAATGTTTTTGCTAACCAAGAAAAAAAAGAAAACCCAATGTTTGCAGGGAAATATTTTAGGATAAATAAAGAACCAATTAGAAGATGTCCCCACAACCAATAAAATGAATTTTTAGCTATAATTTTAATACGATACATAAAATTTTTAATAAAAAAATTTATCATGATTTAATTAATTTCGAGAATAATTTTACCAAAAACATCACGACTTTCCATTCGTTTTAATGCTGTATCAATTTCATCAAATTTAACAATTGTATCAATGACAGGATGCACAATTTTTTGTGCCATTTTTTGCATAACGTTTTGCATATTTTCCATACGACAGCCAAATGAACCGAATATCTTAAGTTGCTGCTGGAATAGCTGCATTAAATTCATAGATGCTGAAACACCAGAAGTAGAACCACAAGTTACTAAGCGCGCTCCTCGTTTCATACACAAAATAGAACCGTTCCATGTATCTGCACCTACATGTTCAAAAACAACGTCAACACCTTTTTTTTGGGTTAATTTGCGGACAACACCTTCAAAACGATCTTTTTTGTAATTAATTACATGATCTGCTCCAAGAGATTGTGCTTTTGCAATTTTTTCGTCTGAGCCTACAGTGGTAATAACTGTACATTGCATGTGTTTTGCAAGTTGAATGGCTGCTGAGCCAATACCAGAACCGCCTGCTTGTATGAGGATTGTTTCTCCCATTTTTAATTTTGCATTATCAAAAAGCATATGCTCTACAGTGCCAAAAGTAATGGGAGCAATAGCTGCTTGTAGTTCATTACATTCTGGAGGAGCTGGAACCAATAGACGCGCTGGTAAATTAACAAATTCACATGCAAAGCCATCTAAATGAAAACCGTAGACACCCTTTACATGATTGCAAAGATTGTCACGTCCTTCATGACAAGCTTGGCATAATCCGCAGGTTTTTGCACCATAAATTGAAACAATCTGTCCAAGTTTTAAATTATCAACACCACTTCCTAATTGAGCAATTTCACCGGAAGCTTCTGCACCAATTATGAGCGGCATTTTTCTTTTAGCAAAGGCCATACCACGCCATCCCCATACATCAATATGATTAAGAGCAACAGCTTTTATACGCACTGTTACTTCATGAGGACTAGGTGGTGGAGGGGGAGCAATATCGGTAATTTCAAGTTGGCGCTCATCGAGTAGTTGCAGTGCACGCATTATCATTCCCCTTAAATATATATGCTGTCAAATTAGATGTTACGAAGTTTGATTATTAAAAAGATTACCTTTTGTATGCCGTGATAACAAGACTAGTATTTTGACCGCCAAATCCAAATGAATTTGACAAAACTGCATTGACACAGGCTTTGCGGCTATGGTTGGGAACAACATCTAAAGGGATAGAAGGATCAGGATGATCGTAATTAATTGTAGGAGGAATTATTCCCGATTGAATGGTTAAAAGCGAAAAGACGGCTTCTATGGCACCTGCGGCGGTTAGTGTGTGCCCAATCATTGATTTATTTGAAGAGACTGGAATACGTTCTAAAATGTCGCCGAAGACTGTTGATAATGCGAGGTATTCCATTTTTTCATTTTCAGGCGTTGAGGTTCCGTGTGCGTTAATATAATCAATTTCACTGGCAGTTATTTGGGCATCATTTAAGGCTTTGCGCACTGATTCAATTGCTGGTGATGCATCAGGCTTTGAACGTGTACGATGAAAATCATCTGCTGTTTCTCCGCAACCAGCTAAAATTCCTAAAATTGTTGCGTTACGGCTTAATGCGCTTTCAAGGGATTCAAGGACAAGAGCACCTGATCCTTCTGCCATGACAAAACCATCTCGGTCACGGCTAAATGGTTTTGCTGCTTTTTCTGCAGGATCATTTTGAGTTGAAAGAGCTGATAATAACGAAAAGCGGATAAGGGATTCTGCTGAAACGGAGCCGTCTGTAGCAATTGTGAGCGCACGATTTGTCTCTTCTCGTCGAATAGATTCAATACCTAACTGAATTGCTGTTGCGCCAGATGCACAAGCAGTTGAAAGGGTAACAGGAAGTCCCTTTGTTTTAAATTGTTTTTGAAGTTTCTCTGCAATAGCGCCAAATTGTGTGGTTTCAAAAAGTGCCTCATGGTGTTTATGACTACAAACTTCAAGAAGGTTTTCATAAGAAGGTTTATTATTGCACATTCCTTCTTGAGCAAGAGCAAAGCGTGCTTCCCACTCAAGCTCTACAGGAGGAGCTGCTAAAAACAGTGATCCATTAAAATTGGTTTTATCAAGAGCAGCTTGTTCTAAAGCTTCCTTTGCTGCTAGATTAGCAAGTTTTTCAGAGAGCGCTGAAGCACCAAGTGTACTTTCTTTAAGAAAGTCAATTGTTCCAGCAATACGTGTATTTAAACCCTCAACAGGAAAGCGTGTTATTGTATGGATTCCACTTATACCGCTTGTTAATTTTTGCCAATTTTCACGTTTTCCTTGCCCCAGTGAGGTTACAATTCCTGCTCCAGTTATTGCTACAAGTGGACGTCCAAGATGATCGTTATATTTCACGGTAAAAGTTCCCCTTAAGTAGCAGTTAAACGCACCATACCCTCAGCTCTTTTTATACCAATGGTAGTAACAAATGCTTCACGCACTTCTTTAGAAAAAGGCTTTTCATGAGTGCTTAATGCTGGAAAGCTATGTTTTTTTTCAACAGCAATAGCAGAAAGTGCGAGTGCTAAAGGAAACTGCGCCTCCCGCATATAACCAAATAATGTTGTAATACCACGGTAAAATATACCAGCATCATCAAGAGCGCTTTGTTCTGCTTCTGTTACGCTATGAAAACCTGAGGCAGCTGAAATGGTTAAAGAAGATTGAGCCTTTATTGCATCCAGCATTATTGCAATTGATTTTTTAAGTGGCATTTTTGTTCTATCTGTTTGATCCGTGATGATTTGGTTAACTTCAGCATAAACACGTGCATTACGTTTTCTTGCATGTTCTTCACTTTCAAGCACTAAAAATATTCCACCAGAACCAGTTATGACACCACCACCAAGACAGTTTTTACGATCCCATACTGGCGTCCATCCATTGCGTGTTAAGAGACCTCCAAGTTCATGTGCCAATAACATATCATAGCTTTGTGCATTATAGGAACTTCCTACCAATGCATGTGTACTCTGCCCTGATCGAATACGAGCTGCAGCAACTTGAATAGCAGAAAGTCCACTGCCTTCTTCTCCCATGAAAGTACGAGAAGATCCTGTTACTTTATGAACAATGGAAATATTGCCAGCCAAAAGATTTGAAAGTTGTGCTAAAAATAAAGTAGGGCGCAGTTCAGTCGAAAGAGCAGAGTTTAGCATGGAAGCATTATCAGTGGCTGTGCGTGCATGGGAGAGAATTTGCGTATCAACAACAATATCACGTTCTCCGCCACCTGCTGCAACAATCATATCCATTGTCGATGTTAGCTGTTCATTATTTTTTATACCAGCATCGTCAAGAGCAAGGCCTGCTGCGTAGACACCAAGACGTTGCCAAGTTCCCATTTGTCTCAGATCGCTTCGTTTTGGAATTTGTAAACTCCAGTCAACTTCAGGTAATTTATGGACAGTGTAGGGAGAAAAAGTTGTATCATCAAGGTTTGGGATGACCGTAGGATCATTTAAAATGTCCCAATGACAATCAACCCCTTCGCCCAAAGAGGTTATGAGTCCTATTCCAGTGATAAATACAGCTTGATTACGCATGATAAAAGAAACTAAACAGCTTATTTTAAAGCAACGAGTTCATCAATTTTTGTGCAAAGGTTTTTAAGAACAAAATATTCTTCAGTTGCAACTGCTCCTTCATTGATCTCTTGTGTCCACTGTTCTAATGGAATTTTAATCCCAAAGGCTTTATCAATAGCAAAAACAATATCAAGAAAATCAAGACTATCGATCCCTAAATCATTAATTGTATGGCTTTCAGATGTGATCATGTTGCGATCAATTTCACTAATTTCTGCGATAATATCAGCAACTTTATCGAACGTAGAGGACAATGTATGATTCCTTATTATGAAGTTAAAATAAATTTAGAATACATCTAATTCTATTCTTCTAGCCTTTTTTTTCTTTAAAAAAAAGACTTAATCTAGAATATAGCTACCTTTCGATATGGTAAAAGCGTTCATTGTATATGAAATACCTCATTTCAAAATTTAAAAAATTTTGAAATTTTATTGTTATTTCACTTACTTTCATTTGCTTTATTACTGAATCTTTTTCTATTCGCAGCAAGTACTGCAAGAGCTGTCATATTAACCACTCCCCGCGAGGTTACTGAAGGTGTTAATATATGTACAGGATGTGCAGCTCCAATTAAGATAGGACCGACATGAAGCGCATTAGTTAGACTTTTAATAAGATTGAGTGCAATATTAGCTGCATCAAGTGTTGGAAAAACAAGCAAATTGGCTTCTCCTTTAAGACGCGAAGCAGGAAAAACACGATTACGAAAAATCTCAGAAAGCGCAGCATCTCCGTGCATTTCTCCATCGGCGTCTAAATTTGGATATAATTTGGCAAGAATTTCGGTAGCGCGACGCATTTTACATGCACTTTCTGTATTTTTTGAGCCAAAATTTGAATGTGATAATAATGCTGCTTTTGGTGTTATGCCAAATGCTTCAATTTCTTGAGCTGCCAGTATTGTCATTTCTGCTATTTCTTCTGCAGAAGGATTTTCATTGACGTAAGTATCTGTTAAAAAAAGAGTACGATGTGAAGAGATAAGCAAACTAACAGAAGAAAAATGACTAACATTTGGATCAAGTCCAATAATTTGTTCAACCAATTCAAGATTTTGCTCAAAACGTCCTTCTAAACCGCAGATCATTGCATCAGCTTCTCCACGCATTACTGCAAGAGCAGCAATAGCTGTTGTTGATGTTCTCACGGTTGTTTTTGCAACTTCGGGCGAAACACCACGTCTTCCTGCATAATGAAGAAATAAATTAACATAATCACGAAAACGCGGATCATTTTCTGGATTTGTAAGTTCGAAATCTACGTTAGGGCGAATTTTTAAACCGAAGCGTTTTAATCTTTTCTCTACAACATGTGGGCGACCAATGAGAAGAGGAATTGCAGTTTGTTCTTCAAGAACAACTTGTGCTGCACGAAGTACGCGTTCATCTTCACCGTCGGCATAGATTACACGTTTACGTTTTGCTGTTTTTGCTGCTGCAAAAACGGGTTTCATCGTTAAGCCAGAACGGAATACAAATCGATTAAGAATGTCATGATAAGCTTCCATATTTTCAATCGGCCGAATTGCAACGCCAGTTTCCATTGCAGCTTTAGCAACCGCAGGGGCGATGCGTAGTATCAAGCGTGGATCAAAGGGAGAAGGGATAAGATAGTCTGCTCCAAAATTGGAGGGAGTTTTTGAATATGCACGTGCTGCAATATCTGAAGATTCTTCACGAGCAAGGGCTGAGATAGCATAAACTGCTGCTATTTTCATTTCTTCATTGATAGCAGTAGCGCCTACATCTAATGCGCCACGGAAGATATAGGGAAAACAAAGAACATTATTAACTTGATTAGGGTAATCAGAACGCCCTGTACAGATCATAGCATCTGGTCGCACAGAGCGTGCTTCTTCGGGCATAATTTCTGGTATTGGATTAGCCAGCGCTAAAATTAATGGATTGGGAGCCATTTTTTTGAGATATTCAGGCTTTAAAACACCACCTGCTGAAACACCTAAAAAAATATCTGCATTATCAATAATTTCGGATAAAGTCCGCGCATCAGTTTTTTGTGCATATTTGACTTTCCAGCGATCCATAAGTACTTTGCGTCCTTCATAGACGACCCCCTCTAAGTCACTAAGCCAAATATTTTCAATTTTTGCGCCAAGGCTCACTAAAAGATTAATACAAGCCAGAGCTGCAGCACCTGCGCCTGAAGCAACTATTTTTGCGTTTTCAATTTTTTTCCCAGCAAGATTTAATGCATTTAATACTGCTGCAGAAACAATAATCGCAGTTCCATGTTGATCATCATGAAAAACTGGAATGTTCATTTTAGCACGAAGTTTTTCTTCAATTTCGAAACATTCAGGAGCTTTAATGTCTTCAAGATTAATGCCACCAAATGTAGGCTCTAAAGCAGATATAGTTTCCACTACATGTTCAATATTTTGTGCATCAATTTCAATATCAAAAACATCGATATTCGCAAATTTTTTAAATAAAACAGCTTTTCCTTCCATGACTGGCTTTGAAGCAAGTGGACCAATATTCCCCAATCCAAGGACAGCCGTTCCATTGGATATAACAGCAACTAAATTAGAACGGGAAGTATATTGAGCAGCAAGAGTGGGATCTTCATGAATTGCAATACATGGTGCTGCAACACCTGGGGAGTAAGCAAGAGCTAAATCACGTTGGTTATCGAGAGGTGTTGTTGCTTGAATTTCTAATTTTCCAGGTTTGGGATATTTGTGATAAAAGAGTGCTGCATTGTCACGTTCAGTTTTTTGTGAACCGAAGTTATTACTTTGTTTTGTAGACATTTTTGCGATATCCAAGTTAATATACGTTTATAGACTGTACTTCCATTGACGATGAGCTCTCATCTACCCATAGGTTTTGACTTTTCTGAATACAAATATACAGAGTCAAAAGAAAATTTTTTTAGATCACTAAATCAGTTTTATGTTTCTTTTCGTTTGCGTTAATTAGCAGTTTCATCAACATTGGCACTTATTTTTTTCCTTCACATAAACTAGCAGAAGTCACTTCAAAAGTTAGTAAAACATTACTGACGATCACCTTATCAAGCCGTTATTTTTTTGCAATGCTCACAAAGCAGGATATGAAAAGAACTAAAAAGAGTTGATTATTCATTAAACCTAATTTTGACAAGTATATACTTTATTTAAATTTTCATTAAATGAATATAGTTTACAAAATAACGTTTATTGCTTTCTAAATATTCGTATACTTTTTAAAAAAGGCTGGCAAGTTGATAGTAAAAGTATTGTTGTTTATTATTGAATAAAAGTAAAGACAGCGTCTTTATGGTTAGGGTTGTATTAAATTTAAATATGCTTGCAAAATAAAATTAGACACTAATGAAGTGGGTAGGGCAGGTATGTAGGTCAATTTAATAAATATTTCCGCAAATAAAAATTTAACTGAAATTGTTGTTGAGCATTTTATATATGGAGGATATCTTTATAAATATTTCATATATAAAAAAGTGGGCGAGATGAGTGAGAGCAGGCAGAGAAGGGATTATGTGTATTAAATATAAACTGAATTTGACAGTGTAATACTTTTTGTCATCAACATCCCAAACCTAACAAATTTAAACGATAATATCTTCTCAATAATCAAGATGATCTAGCTTTTTAGCATTTGAGTGACCATTTTAAATATGGTGATTATTAGAATATCATAAAAAGCCTAATATGCATCTCCACATAACTTTTAATGTACTATGCTATAATTTTATCTCATAAATAATTATAAATACTATAAAAAAAGGAAAAAGTGAAAAAAGACACCTTTTTCCACTTTTCATTCTCTTATTGAATGCGTCCGCTTGCATGGGCAAGCATAGTATAGACTTTCCCAGTATCTGATATGAGATATTTTCGAACTGAGCGAGAATCACCAGAACTTCGAGATATATTGCGTAACAGTTTTTCAAAATCTACAATATATTGATTAACTGAGCGTCTAAAATCTATATCATTCATGTATTTTTTCTTAATCATTTGAAATATCGTTTTCCCATTCAAAGTATAAAGATGTTCTGTTACGATATTAGTTTGTCCACGTCGATAATGATCCCATAACTCAACAATAGCATTGTGATTGATAGCTTGCACTATACCTGTCGCTAATGAATGAAGAGAGCCATTCGTAAGACGAGACTTTGTTTGTACTGGTGCTAAAGCAGGATCATCAGTCGTTTTTTCATATAATGCTTCTTCACGAGAAACTCTTTCTAAGAGGTTTGATACCCATTTATTCTGTCTTTTTTTGTTTTGATCTTGTTGAAAGACAGGTTTAGGTGGTACTATTTTCTTTATGATGTCAGAGGAGACATTATCACCCTTATTAGGCATTGACGATGTAAGATTTGCAGATGTTAGTTGATCTTTCACATTGTTTTGATCACTTTTTTGTATAACATTTGTCAAATCTTTTAATGCGGTGATTTGTTCATTCAAAGCATAGCGAATTGTTTGCGTTGTTTCTTTTGTTTTTTCTGGCAGATTTTGAACGCTTTCATTAATATCGTCACTAATTTTTGAAATTTCTGAGCGGATTTCATCTGCTGAGCGGCGTATATTTTCTGCTGCACCTGAAAAACGTGTTGAAGCTTCATTAATAAGCTGATTAAGCGATTGTTGGAATGAATGCGTGGAATTACGCGCATTTTCATCGGTGCGTTCAAATGCTACACTAAGAACATTTTCATAATGTTTAATTAATCGGTTGATTTCATCAGACTTTGACACAAGAGCATTACTTAACGCAGAGAGAGCATTGTGTTTTTCCTCAAGCGTTATGCTGAGTGCATTTTCGGATTGCTCAAGAACGTGAATGGTATCAGAAAGTGTCTTAGCATGTTTTCCAAAATCATTTGTTATATGGCTAATTTTATCAAATGTATTTTGTGAGAGGCCTTGCAAAATATCCACATTGTTATTGAGTGCTTGACCTGAAGCTGACAAATGCTCCGCTACTTTGTTAGTTTTGTGGAAGAAACTATTTGCAGTTTCATTAAACCGACCATCAATATTTTGAACTGCTGATATCAAAACATTACTATTCTCATGAATATTATAAATCGATTGATTCAATTGTTCAAGAATGGATGCAACGTTACTGATAAGATCCTCTTTCATAGCCGTTACGGTTTGAATGGTTTCAGAATTGGTTTTTGTTAAAGTGTTCACTAAAGATTCACTTTGTGCGTAAATTCTTTGTTCGGCATCTTGTGTTGAAAGAGAAAGTTGTTCACTGACATGCTGTGTTAAATGACCAATTGATTCAGTTGTGTTCTGTGCAGCTTGATTTAAGTAATTTGTCAATTCTGTTAGCGTCCCAACATGCTTGGAAATTTGAGTAGCTGTCTGATTTTCTGCTTCTTCCAAACAATTACTTACATTAGAAAGTTGATCTCCTAGTTTACTTTGAAGATTTTGCATAGAATGATGAAGAACATTGCAGCGCTCGTTGAGTACTTGTTCAATTGTTATTGCTGAAGTATGAATTGTTTCATTCAGCAATATTTGTGCATTATGACTTGCTGTTGTAAATGCCTCTACAGTGTGAGCTGTCTGCTCAGACAAAACAGAAAGAACTTTTTCACTGGTATCATGAATTGTTTGTTTAACGTTTGATACAATACGATTGCCAGATTCTGAAAGAATATTTTCTGCTTTTACGGCAACATTCGCAACAGATGAAATTATTTGTTCACCCGTAGAAGAAAGAACATCGGAGGCTTTTACAATTTTATCATGTAAGCTGCCTGTGACTGTATTAACAGAATCTTCTAATGTTACACGTATATTATTGACGTTTGTTTCCAGAGCTTTTTGAATTGCTTGGCTTTGTTCGTTGTTAAAGGTAATAGATTTTTGTAATGTATCAGAGCGTTCTTCAAGGGCAGAGGTTTGTATCTCGATAGTTTCACATACTCGACCAAGCTTTTCAGACAACGTTTCTTCGAGTGTAGCCGCGCATTCAAAAATTTTACGTGCACGAATTTCTAAATTTTCGTCAAACGATCCCATGTGTAGTTGAAGAGATTCAAAGAATGTACCGTTGGATTGAGCAAGAGTATTCTTTAAAAATTCAGTATGCCCCTCAAGACTTTTAAGATGCCCTTGAACGGTTTCAGTAATACTTTTGTTATTGGTAATAATTGCATTTTCAACAAAGTTCATCTGTTGCTTTAATGCAGCATCAACATGGATATCACTCTTTTCAATAAGGTTATGGATCGTTTCCATACGTTGTTCGAGTGTACGTGCTTGATCTGCAAGAACTTGGTTAAGAGAGAAACTGTTAATAGCCAAAGAATCACGCAGTGCATCAGCACGTATATCAATATTTCTAGCTTGTGCTTCTAACGCATCTTTAGTTGTATTACAGCTTTGTGTAATAACTTCTTGTAGCTTTTCTGTGCATTGCACTACATTTGTAACGTGCTTTTCAGCATGCTGATCAACGAGTTGAGCATTATCACTCAAAACTTTTTCAATATTTAAAGTATTTTGAGCCAAGACATCAATATGATTTTTAAATGTATCAGCGATTTGATCTTTTCCTTTATCAAGCATATTTGCCATCATATCGCGTTGATCAGAAAGTTGTAATTTTAGATCTTGAGAGCGTTCTTGTACGATATCAATGATTGCATTATCGACATTTTTAATTTCTTCTTTCAGCATTTCTTTGCTTTTTTGGACTGCAGAAAGAATATTGTCGTGTCCAATTGTGAATACATCGGCGATATCAGCCGTTTTTTCTTTGAGATTTGTATTAATGCGCAAAGTATGAGCTTCCAAGAAGTCACCAAGCTTTTCAGCATTACTTTCTAAGACTTGGCTGCGAGCAATGAAAGATTCGATTATGGAATCGCCATGTTTTTTAAGAGAAAGATCAACGGTTGCTAAACGATTTTCAAAAGCCTCAATTGCTTCTGAAGTTACGTTATCAAATTTAGAAGAGAGTTTATGCGATTGCTCATCGAGTTGCATAATTTTTTTATCAAAACTCTGCAAAGATTGATTATTGCGATCAATAATAGTTGCGTCCAATGTTTTAAATTTTTCGTCCACACTGTGTAGAGTCTGTTCTGTTGCAGCTTGTATATGCGTTGCAATTTTGGCTATATGAATTTCAGCTTTAGCAGCTGCTTCATTAAAGGTTTTCTCTATCTGCTTTTCATTGTTATCAAAACGTTCTGAGAAACCATCAAAGTTTTTTCCTAATTCATTGAAAAAATTTATATTTTTTTGCTGAATCTGTGTTGTGGTTTCATTAAACTTTTCAAAAAGCTGATTTGTCACACCATCACCTGTATGGGAAAGTTTTGCGACAAGGTCTTCTCCCTGTTTTTGTAAAGTCTGAGAGAGGGTTTGCGCAAGCTTTTCAACATTGGTTACAATTTTAGATGTAACCAAACCAAATTCATCACTTAGTTTTTCTTGTGTTCCTTTAATTGTTGATTGTACGCGGTCGGCATGATTTAGAATAGCTACGCGTTCATTGCTCAATTCTTTGATTAATGTATGAATGCGCGATTCATTTTCAGCGTAGGCTTGTTCCAAGTTATGAACTTCACCTTGTATAATTGCTTCAAGTTCAACAGCACGTCCAAGGGTGCGTTCAATTCCTTCGTTCATTGCTGCGACTTCTTCACGAATAGTTTGTCCTATAGCAACTGCTTGTTTTTCAGATATATGTTGCGGTTCACTAAGGCGTTGAGCAGCACTTGTCATAAGAACAGCAATATTACGCAATTCATTTGAACGTTTTGTTAATTGAGCAAATCCCCATGACATAAGGATAGGAATTACTGTTCCCGCTGCTACAGCTAGTCCAGTTGGAGATGTCAAAAAGGTGGTGATATCGGATAAAGAGTTGAACCCAGCAGGTGCTAGCTTATGGGCGATAAAAGCACCTCCTGCTGTCCATAGAGCGCTAAGCGCTGTTGTGCTCCAATAAATCCGAGAAACAGATTTTTGTTTTAGTAATTCAAAATTTAAAGAGTTTGTTATATCATCATTATCAGGGTGAAGTTGCGTAGACAATAACGTATTATGTACAGTACCACCTGAAAGTTCATGCGCAGATTTGTTTGCAAAAAGTTGCTCAACAACTGATTCATCAATAACGGCATTATCATGAGCTTCCGAGATAAGAACTGAAGTATCATTTTTAGTAAAAGCTTCTTGTTCCGCCATTGTGATTTTTTGTATCAAATCATCTACATTAACGACATTTTCAGAATCATTTGACAGTATTGTTTCAACCACCGTGTCATTAAAGTCACAATCCATAGCTTTTGTTAAAGCTTCTTCAACCTCAACTTCAAATGCTTGTAATTTGGTTCTGCGTGCCATACTCGCCTCGTACTCTACACATGGAAAGAGGATGATACGTTTTCCTCCCGATATTCCTGTATATTAGCCGTTAATTATTTAGAAAGGAATATGTTCAAGGCAAAATTTTGAAAACTTATCAATATAAAGTTAACGCAACTCTTGTTTTTCATTTAAAATTAGTAAAAAAACCATTAAAAACAATGCAGTGAAGGATTATTCTTAAAATAAAATACTGTTTACAATTTTAGCTTATAGATGACATTATAAACCGATATATTCAAATACAAGGATAATTTTATGGAAATTATAGCTATGCAAAATATTTAAAAAGTTTTGCAAGGTGGAGTGGCACATAAGCTTTGGATATCTTTCCTTTATAATTTTTGAATGAGAAAAATTGGTTATTTTTCCTTTTTTTATGCATATAACTTTGCTTGAATCAAAGATATATCATATATATCAATGTTTTGAGCATAAAATAAAAATCCAGATTTTAATAATAGTTTTGTGAAAAGAAAACTGTCATGTTTATTTGATGGGGCCCCACTAACTGTGGTGTCCATTTCTTTAAAATAGTGGCTTTTTTTAAATATTAAGCAATATTTTGCTAAATTTTAATGCTATTACGTTGACAATTGGATATTTTTCAGTCGATATGTGCGCACGAATATTTTATGCAGTTCGAAAAAAGGTGTAAAAATAATGGCAGAACGATCACAACACCTGCAAGATGTATTTTTAAATACGCTTCGCAAGCAAAAAATTTCTCTCACAATTTTTCTTGTGAATGGTGTTAAATTAACAGGGATTGTGACGTCATTTGATAATTTTTGTGTCCTTTTGCGCCGTGATGGGCATGTACAATTAGTTTATAAGCATGCCATCTCTACGATTATGCCTGGACAATCTATACAAATGTTTGAAGGTGAAAACTCCGAATAGATAAACTCTCCTTACTGCAAATTTCCTATCTCGTTTAAAATGCTATGTCAATTAAAATCATAGATAGAAATGAGAGAGATTTGGAGAATTTTTATAGGTTGTATAACAAGTGCGTGCTGTTGTTTTGGTACCTATTTGTCATGAAAGCAAAAGTGATAAGATTTCACGTGAATGTTCATTGTCTTCTCGGGTCAAAGAGGCGTTAGGATTAGCACGTGCTATAAGGTTAGATGTTGTTCATTATGAAACGGTTAATATCACTACGCAGCGTCCTGCGACTTTGTTTGGGACGGGTAAGGTAGATGCGCTTGCCCATTACATAAGTGAATATGATATTGAGCTTGCAATTGTAGATTGCTTTTTAACACCTGTACAGCAACGTAATTTAGAAAAGTTATGGAACTGCAAAGTTATTGATAGAACGGCTTTGATCCTTGAAATTTTTGGAGATCGTGCGCGAACAAAGGAAGGGGTTTTACAAGTTGAGTTAGCGCATTTATCTTATCAAAAAAGCCGCCTTGTTCGTAGCTGGACACATTTAGAAAGGCAGCGTGGGGGGCGTGGTTTTTTAGGCGGTCCTGGTGAAACTCAGATTGAAGCGGATAAGCGTATTTTACAAGATAAAATTGTTCGTATTCGTCGCGAATTGACAACAGTTGTTAAAACACGTGCTCTTCATCGAGCTAAAAGGAAAAAAAATTCTTACCCTGTTGTTGCTTTGGTAGGGTATACCAATACAGGAAAATCTACTCTTTTTAACTGTTTAAGTGGTGCAGATGTTTTGACAAAGGATATGTTGTTTGCAACGCTTGATCCAACTTTGCGCAAAGTTATTCTTCCTCATGGAAAAACTATTCTTTTATCTGACACTGTGGGTTTTGTTTCTAATTTACCAACGCATTTGATTGCAGCCTTTAGAGCAACTCTTGAAGAAGTTGTTGAGGCTGATCTCATTCTTCATGTAAGAGATATGTCTGATCTTGATCATCGTGCTCATGCCCAAGATGTTTTAGAAGTGCTTTCAAGTCTTGGTGTTGATATTGATAACACAGAGCATATTATGGAAGTTTGGAATAAAATCGATGTGTTGGATGAGCGCGCGTTGAATGTTTTGCAAACAAGCGCAAAAACATTGTCAAATCCTGCTATAATGGTATCAGCACTTACGGGTGAGGGAGTGGGGCAGTTATTAACGGAAATTGAAAAACGAATTTTTGGAGAAGTGCAAAGCATTGAATGTACTTTAAAACCTCATGAAATGCCGCTTATTAATTGGTTTTATGAAAATTCTAGTGAAATAATTCAGGAAGGACATGATGATGGTTCTGTGACCATTAGAGCAGTGCTAACCTTTGAAGCAAAAAATCGATTAAATCATATCAAGCAAAATATGAATTAAAGCTCTTTTTAAGATGTAGTTGGAATATTTTTCTTAATTCTTACATTTTGCTTATCTCATAATAATATAAATTTAAGTTAAGAGGATAGTTACTACTTTATCTTAATAAAAAAATATGAAATTACTTTATTGGTTAAAATAAAAATGAATTTTAAGTGCGATAAAAAACTGTTGGTGCGCATCGTACCGCGAAGCATTTTGATCGTTTTGCTGTTAGCAATGCTATGTGTATTTTTGATTTTTTTGTATTATGTTGCTCAACCACGGGGCTATCGAGCAAGCTTAACATTTTCATTATCCGATTCTGCGGGAAAGCCGTTGGCAATAGATCAGCAAAACGATATCATTGCGCTTTTATTGTTGCAGCCTGTAATTTTAAATGATTCAAATTCACAAAACTTTTTTCTTGAGGGTTTTGATAAGAAAAATTTTCGTGAGAATATCCGTTTATTCCGCAATGGCAATCTAATCAACTTTGCTTTTGAAGCTGAAACGATAGAAGCTGCTCAACAGGGGTTAAAAACTTGGTTTTCTATATTTTCAAAAGCAATTCTCAAACAGAATCAAAAATTATTATTCATAGAGCCACAAGTTGATCAACAATATGATAATGCTGCACTATTAAATATAGTGCAAGAACTTCGCTCATCTGTTGACTCTTTCATTCATCAGGACGCAAAAAAAACTGAACTTAATGATCTTTATATGCAGTTAACAGGAGCAACTTTAAAGCGTATTCATTTAACAAGTTTGAATTCAGCGATTAAGATGATGCGCGAAAATGGGCAATCTTTATTGTCTTTATCCTTTATCGCAAGCAATTCAGCAATTGCTGTACTAGAATCTAAGCGTAACCTTTTAGAAACCCAAAAAGCACATATGGTTGCACAATTGGGTTGGACACATCCTCAAATTAAAGCAATAATTGCGGAATCAGAGGCACTTTCTCATCAATTGGAAAATAAAATTTTACAGATTACCGATCAAATTCATGTAGATGAGGTTATTGCAAGGGATTTTGAAAAACAGCTAAGAGAAAAAATTAGCTTTTTTATAAGAGATCAATCTCAATCTTTGAGTCAAATATTTAATGAGCTAGAAGATAAAATAAGAGCGATTGTAGATGCGCAAAACAAAGTGATAAGCAAGTCTTCTTCATTGCAGAATATAAAGATTCAGATAGTTGTTCCAGCAACGCTCATGCCAATTTCTTTTATCACTCTTTACGGAAAAAATATTATTGTTAGTATATTTACAAGCTTAGTCATTCTCTTAGGAGGGTTATTGTTGTTTCAGCAATATTTTCAAACAAAAAAAAATCAACCAGAGGAAAACGGTTTTGAAAGTGGTAAAGGAACTTTGGTATCTAAGGGAATAAAAGGTCTTGAAACGTTTATTACAATCGAAAGATTATCAAGTTTTTTAAAATGGCGAACCTCAACAGTGGTTTCAATAATTGGACCAGAATCTGCGCGGACGGCAGCAAAATTGTCTCTTCATCTCACAAAAGAGCAAAAAACAATTCTATTAGTGGATATTTCTGGTCAAGAAATAGAGAAGGTGATTGGTCCACACCGAGGGTTGAGCGATATTTTAATGGGGAATGCGCAGCTGCAGGATGTTGTTTATCGTGATTATGATACAGGGGTTGATATTCTTCCTCAAGGGTTAAAAAATATTGCCTATGTACAAGATTTTTCGGACAGTATTCCTAATATATTACAAGAATTTAAAAAAGACTATGATTTTGTCATTTTAGAAATAGCAAATGAGCCTAAATATGGATTTAAGCAGTTTGCGGAGTTAACAGATTATTACATTTGTAGTGTTGCTCTTAGTGAGCAAAATTGGATGATGCAAATGGTCAAGAGCTTTCCAAAAACTATTTATCATATAGTTACATCGTAAATGTTGCTAATTACATTGTAAATGTTGCAAAATAAAAATGCTAATTGCATGTTATAGCTGATATGCTTTGTTTTTTGCTGAAATTGCAGTACTTAATAAAGTCGTTAAGATTTAATTTCAAAGTTTAAAAAATGTTTGTGCATGGAGATAGACAGGCGTGGGGTGATTGAAGATGGCAATAGAGAGATTGGATGATGTTATTTTAGTCCCATTGCAAAAAAAGTATCGGAAACAAATCCGAGTGTGGCTTGATTCTATTTTATTGCTGTGCTTAGCAATTGTTTTAGTGGGAGGAGCTACTCGCCTGACGGGATCAGGGTTATCGATAACCGAATGGAAACCAATTCATGGCATGATTCCACCCATTGGTATGGAGCAATGGCAGGAAGAATTTTCAAAGTATCAGCAGATAGCGCAATATAAACTCCTTAATCGCGATATGACATTAAGTGCATTTAAAGTCATTTTTTGGTGGGAGTGGGGTCATCGCGTTCTTGGGCGTCTTGTTGGTCTTGTAGCATTGTTTGGTTTAATTTGGTTTTGGGCAAACAAGCGTGTTGAAAAAAATATTTTGCTTCCAATTAGTATTGTGCCAGTTCTTATCGCTATTCAAGGTGCGATTGGTTGGTGGATGGTGGCTTCAGGCGTTGGTCAAAGCAATTTGACAAGCGTGAGCCAATATCGTTTAGCATTTCATCTTATAACAGCATGTTTTGTTATTATTTTTGTTACTTATTTGTCTCGAGGACTTATAGAATATTCAGAAAAGCCAACAAATAAAGTGATTCAACATTTTGCTGGTTGGCTTGTTGCTCTTATTTTAGTCGAGATTTATTTGGGTGCTTTAGTTGCGGGATTGCATGCAGGTAAAGTTTATAATACGTGGCCACTTATGGATGATCAAATCATTCCCGATGGATTACTGAATCATAATCCTATTTGGCTCAATTTTTTTGAAAATCCGTTAACTGTTCAATTTATTCACCGTTTTTTTGCTTATTTTTTATTCATTGTAGCTATTATTCACGCTTTATATGTACAAAAGAATGTTCCACATTCAACGCATTCTCGTCGTGCATTTTTGATATGTATTATGATAGTTATTCAGGCACTTTTGGGGATTATTACATTGTTAAATGAAGTTCCAATAAGTTTGGGGCTCATTCATCAAAGTGTTGCATTAGTGATATTATGTTTTTCAGTTGCACATTGGCGCGCAACAAAAGGAGCATATCCTGTCAGTACATAAAAATCTGCTGTCAGTGCAATATTATCCTAAAAGCATTAAGTCGAGATTTTGAACAGCAGCTGCAGATGCACCTTTCCCTAAATTATCTAGTATGGCGCATAGATTAAAAATACCTTCATTTTCGTCGCCAAAAACAAATAGTTTCATGCTATCTTTATGTGCTAGGCATTCTGGACTGAGTTTGGTGAGGGTCTCGGTTTCTTTTTGTGATGCAATCGATATGACATTTTGTCCATCGTAATGATTTGCAAGAATTTCGCGCAGATCAGAGCAATTCGCTGATTTTGTAAATAAGTTACGATGTAATGGAAGGTTTACAATCATTCCTTGAGGGAAATGACCCACACTTGGTACAAAAATGGGTGTTTGATTAATTTGTCCATAAATTTTAATTTCTGGCACATGTTTATGTTTTAGGTTGAGAGCATAGATAAAATAATTTTCCCGAATATGATTTTGTTGAGATTGATTTTCCATTTGTGCAATCAATTGTTTACCACCGCCAGTGTAACCAGATATTGCATTAATTGATATTGGATAGCAAGCATCTAGAAGACCAGCTTCGCGAAGTGGTCGAATCAAGCTAATTGCACCAGTAGGATAACATCCAGGGTTTGTTACGTAGCGTGCTGATTGGATGCGTTTTTTTTGTCCTGCAGTCATTTCAGGAAAACCGTAAATCCAATCTGGTGCAACGCGGTAAGCTGTTGAGCTATCAATAATTCTAATTTTTTTGTTATTTTTGAGCTGATGAACTGTTTCGCGTGCAACATCGTCTGGAAGACATAAAATAGCAATATCGGTTTGATTAAGATAATCTTTTCGAATATTGATATTATGCCGATCTGTGTGGGGAAGGGAAAGTAACTCTAAATCTGGACGTTTTTCTAATCGCTTGTGTATTTGTAATCCAGTTGTTCCATGTTCACCATCAATAAAAACTTTTGTTGTCATTTATATCTGCCTTGCACTAATCTTGTTTTACCATATTCAGCATATCACACCATAAATGAGCTTAAATCATTGGAATATTTTAGGGATATAAGTCGTTTTATCTATAAAAAATAGTGTAATAAGAGCATGTTATAATAAAATTAATATCAATTTTGCACTTTTTAAAAATAAAAGTAATTTAAAATATTTTGTCTGTGCAATTTGCTGTGTTATCGTTTATTGCTTTGTTTTTTTAATGTTAGGATATGTTTTATGACCAAGCCAGAAAATAGCACGCAAGAGTGCTTTTTTAATAATCACTTACAAACTGTTGATGCAGCAATCTTTGATGCCATTAGAGGAGAATTTGAGCGTCAAAAACATGAAATTGAGCTTATTGCATCAGAAAATATTGTTTCAAGAGCAGTTTTAGAAGCACAAGGGTCGGTTTTAACTAATAAATATGCAGAGGGATATCCAGGAAATCGTTATTATGGGGGATGTCATTTTGCTGATCAAATTGAAGGACTAGCAATTGAGCGAGCTAAGAAGTTATTTGGTGCTTCTTTTGCGAATGTTCAACCTAATTCAGGTAGCCAAATGAATCAGGCTGTACTTTTGGCTTTGCTTCAACCTAGGGACACATTAATGGGGCTGAGCTTGAATGCTGGTGGTCACCTCACGCATGGATCTCACGTCAATATGTCAGGGAAATGGTTTAATGTTGTTTCTTATGGTGTGCGTCAAGAAGATCAGCTCCTTGATATGGAGGAAGTTGAGCGTCTTGCAAAAGAGCATAAGCCAAAGCTTATTTTTGCAGGTGGGACAGCTTATTCGCGTATATGGGACTGGAAACGATTTCGTGAAATTGCCGATGAGATCGGAGCATATTTAGTGGTCGATATGGCTCATATTGCAGGTTTAGTTGCTGCTGGTGCTCATCCTTCTCCTGTTCCATATGCACATGTTGTTACTTCAACAACACATAAATCACTGCGCGGTCCTCGTGGCGGTATGATATTGACAAATGATGAAGAGTTAGCCAAAAAAGTTAATATGGCAGTTTTCCCAGGTCTTCAAGGTGGTCCTCTCATGCATGTGATTGCTGGCAAGGCAGTGGCGCTAGGAGAAGCTTTGCAGCCTGCCTTCAAAGATTATATTGCTAATGTGGTTGCTAATGCTAAGACTTTGGCAAAAAGATTGCAGAGCAATGGTTTTAATATTGTTACTGGCGGTACAGATAATCACTTATTGTTGGTTGATTTGCGTTCTAAAGACTTAAAAGGAAGATTCGCGGAATTGGCTTTGGGACGTGCTGGCATTATCTGTAACAAAAATAGCATACCTTTTGATACAGAAAAACCATTTGTAACCTCAGGTATTCGTTTAGGGACACCAGCGGCAACAACGCGTGGTTTTGCAGAAAATGAGTTTATCCAAGTTGCTGATTTAATTACAGAAGTCCTTGAAGGTCTTAGGGTAGCAAAAAGTGATGAGGATAATAGTGTAGTCGAAATGGCTGTTAAGAAAAAAGTAAAAGACATGACGAGTAACTTCCCTCTTTACTCTGATTTTTGAACTTGTTAAGAGTGTAAAAAAATGCGTTGTCCTTACTGTCAATCTGAGGATACACAAGTTAGAGATTCGCGCCCTACTGAGGAGGGTGCGGTCATTCGACGGCGGCGTGTATGCTCTATTTGTGGTGGGCGTTTTACAACTTTTGAACGTGTTCAATTGCGTAACTTCTTAGTTTCTAAAAAAAATGGTCAATGTGAACCTTTTGATCGTGATAAATTGATGCGATCAGTTGATGTGGCTGTGCGTAAACGCAATATTGATCCTGACCATGTTGAGCAAGCAATTTCTGGCATTGTCCGTCAGCTTGAGAGCTCAGGAGAGCCTGAGATTGCTTCAGAAAGAATTGGGCATCTTGTGATGGAAGCGTTGAAGAGTATCGATGATATTGCTTATATTCGTTTTGCCTCTGTTTATCGAGATTTTCGTAATGCGAGCGATTTTCATGATATTATAGACGAGTTGTCAAAGGATATAACGGATACAGAATCTTGTTTCAATGAATAACAAAGCGCAAGATGAACGATATATGGCTGCAGCTATCCGTTTGGCAGAACGCCATATCGGTCTTACTGGTGCAAATCCCTCTGTTGGCGCATTAATCACGCGCAACGATGATAATGCAGGAATATCCATTGTTGGTTATGGCGTAACTGCTATTCATGGAAGACCTCATGCTGAAGTGCAAGCCCTACACATGGCAGGTTCCTTAGCTCACGGTGCGACGGCTTACGTTACTTTAGAACCTTGTTCGCATTATGGTAAGACTGCGCCGTGTGTCAATGCACTTATTAAATCGGGTATTTCGCGGGTTGTTATTGCTCTTACTGATTTAGATAAGCGGGTTGATGGTCGTGGTATTGCTCTTTTGCGTACGGCTGGTATTGAGGTTGTGGAAGGCGTTTTGGCTGAAGAAGCTTTTGAAGCATTGTGTACTCATTTGTGCATAAGGAAGCTACAGCGATGTGCCGTCACTTTAAAAATGGCAATTTCTGCAGATAATGGTGTGGGGAAAAAAGGGCAGGGTGGAATAAAAATTAGTGGAATGATTTCCCACACACATACCCATATTTTACGGGCTCAAAATGACGCTATTATTGTTGGTGTTGGCACTATATTAGCGGACAATCCACAGCTAAATTGCCGCTTGCCAGGACTGGGAAAACGTTCGCCTATACGTATTATTTTAGATATAGATTTACGTATTCCCCTTGACGCAAAGGTTGTTCAAACGGCAACAAAAATTCCTACATGGGTTATTTGTGATACAGATCTTTCAAAGGAAAGCAAAAAAATAGCACTTAAACAATGTGGTGTGTCTGTATATTCAGTAGAGTCTAGCAATGGTTGTATGCAGCCTTTTTCTATTTTACAATTACTTTATCAACTTGGGGTCAATAATGCTTTACTTGAGGGAGGAGTAAAGACAGGAGAAATGTTTTTAGATGCTGGTTGTGTGGATCATTTAATATGCTTTTATGCACCTATTATTTTAGGCGAAAGCCGTGTTGAAGCTCCTCATTTTGGGAAATATTTTTCAGAATTTCGTGAAGTTGAGACAAGAATGTTTGGCAATGACCGTTTTTGTAAGTGGAGACGTAAGACATTATGTTCACAGGGATTGTAACGGATATCGGTTGTGTTGAAGATGTTAAACCTTTAAAAAAAGGGGTGCGTTTAAATATTTCTACACACTACAACATGGAAAGTTTAGAAATTGGAGCATCAATTGCGTGTTCAGGGATTTGTTTGACAATCGTTGAGAAAGCTGCAAACCCAACAGGTAATACTTGGTTTGCAGTGGAGGCGTGGGAAGAGACATTGCGCTTGACTAATCTTGCGCAATGGACAAAAGGGACTTTTGTTAATTTGGAACGTTCGCTACGATTTGGTGATGAAATGGGCGGGCATTTGGTTTCTGGTCACATTGATGGTTTGGCTGAAATTATTAATCAGAAAAATGAAGGTGATGCAGTTCGTTTTTTCATAAAAGCTCCAACACGATTGATGTCCTTTATTACAGGAAAAGGCTCTATTGCGCTTAATGGAACGTCTCTCACCGTTAATTGTATTGAGAATAACATTTTTGATGTTCTTATTATTCGTCATACACTTGAAGTAACGACTTGGGGACAAGCTAAAGTTGGCGATCAAGTCAATTTAGAAATTGATCAATTTGCTCGTTATGCTGCCCAACTTTCTGGCTTTAAAATGCAAGCTGAATAAGCTAGAAATTGATTATGTTTTTTTGATTGTATGTTTTAAATACACCAAGTTTATTGGTTTATTTTTTTTGATGAGAGTTCATAATGATAAAAGAAATGCATAAAAAGGCGCGTATATTGATTGTTGAAGCGCGTTTTTATAGTAAAATCTCCGATGCACTTCTTGCAGGTGCAGTGGCCACTTTACAAAAAGCTGAATCAAGTTACGATATTGTAACAGTTCCAGGAGCATTAGAAATACCAGCTGCAATAGCTTTTGTCGAAAAAAATAGTAAGGTGTCTTATGATGGTTATGTAGCACTTGGTTGTATTATTCGGGGTGAAACATATCATTTTGAAATTGTTGCTGATAATTCTTGTCGAGCATTGATGGATTTAACTGTCCATAAAAATTTAGCTATTGGAAATGGTATTTTGACTGTTGAAGATGAAAAACAAGCGTGGGTGCGTGCAAAACAGGATGAAAAAAATAAAGGTGGTTTTGCTGCTGAAGCTGCTTTATGTATGATTGCTCTGAAAAAGGGACTTGGAGATAATCATTAAATATGGCTGATATAGAAGGCAGAAATTTTCCGCGTTTAGCTAATAAACGTGGAGCAGCAAGACTCGCTGCAGTACAAGCACTTTATCAAATGGATATGGTTGGGACTGGTGTTATGGAAACGGCAGCTGAGTATGAGGCTTATCGTTTAGGAAAAGATATCGATGGAGATCAGTACCTTGATGCTGATTTTCAATGGTTTTTGGCTATAATAGCTGGTGTTGTGCAAGATCAAAAGCAGCTTGATCCTATGCTTCACCAACAGCTTTCTGCGGAATGGTCACTCTCACGCCTTGATTCTATATTGCGAGCGATTTTACGTGCAGGTCTATGGGAACTGATTAACCGTGAAGATGTTCCTGTTGCTGTTGTTGTGAGTGAATATGTTGATATAGCAAAAGCATTTTTTGAAGGCGATGAACCAAAGCTCGTCAATGCAGTTCTTGATAATATAGCGAAAGAAGTTCGCCTTCAAAAATAATAGATGTAACTAACCATAATATCATCAGGATTGTATGTAGAGCATTAAAATTTAGTTTTGAATTGGAAAATTCGCAGAGCCTTTAATCATTTGAAGCAAGAAAGATTGTTCTTTTGTTGCTGTTGGTGTTACTTGCGCGATAAAGTCAAATATTTGACCATCTTGTAGACCATAATTTGCTATTTTGGTAACCTGATTATTTCTATTGAAGTAGATAGCCAAAACTTTGCGATCAATGATTTTTGATTTCATAAATTGCATACTACGGTAGCGAGTTTGTGAAATATAATAGAAGACGTCATTATCATACTTCGTTTTTAGTGAAGGAGTTCCTAGAGTTAAAATAACTTGCTCCTGACTTGAGCCAACAGAAATAGAATCAAGAGCACTTTTATCAAGAATATAGCCCTCTCTATATATCTGACTTGAACCTGAAGAATCAACTAAACGACAACCAGAAATTGCTGCCATACTTATTATCAACAGACTAATCAATAATTTACACTTGATCACATCCACTATGTGGGGCATCTGAAACAATGATCTCTCCATTTTACAATTAGATATATGACAAAAAAGGAATTTCAAGTTTTTTCTCATTTTGGCTTAATCTGCCGTAGCTTACACCGAGCTTCCCTGTTATAAAGCAAATTATGCCATATAGAGTTTCTTTAGAAAAGAAAAAAATGATAAAATGTAACTTTGCCAAATAAAAACACAATATACTACACCTCATTTATATATTTAGGAGTTGCCAATGAATGTTCAAAATGTTTCTCAAATGACATTTGCTTTGGCTTATCCAATATCCGTACGTTCATTACCTGCTAAGGGTATAAGGGTTCATATTTGTGCAAATCAACGAGAGTGTATAAATTTAGCTAAGAATCATGATTTAGCTGAAGTAAAATCTTGTGAGGGAGAATTTCATATTCTTCCGTCGAAAAAACGTGGAGTACGCGTAAAAGGAATATTGCGAGCACATATAATACAATCATGTGTTATCACATTAGAACCGCTAGAAAATACTCTTAATGAAAAAATAGAGGTTGTTTTTGTTCCTGAAAACTCAAATTTAACGAAGCCAGAAATATCAGAAGATACAGGTGAATTGTTTTTAGATGCGGAGGGGTTAGATGTGCCAGAAGTCTTTTATGATGATAAAATTGATATAGGTGCAGTCATGGAAGAATTTTTTGAGTTGTCAATTGATCATTACCCACGCAAAAAAGGTATAAACATGAGTGTTATTGAAAGTTCAGATGAAATCGAGAAAAAAATATCACCATTTTCTATTTTGAAAGATTGGAAGTGATTATAAATACATAAAAAATTATTTATTGTATACATTTTCTGCGAAGCGATCTACATGATACGCTTCGTGATTTTTCGGTAGCAAAAAATTGCAATAAATTTAAAAAGCATAAATTTAAAAATGTAGGATATGCAAGAGTGATTAAAATTTCCGTGGATGTAATGGGCGGTGATCATGGTCCAGAAGTAACTATTGCGGGAGCAGCAATTGCACAAAAATATTTGCCCAATGTTTATTTTTTATTTTATGGGATAGATGAGGTTGTTAAGCCAGTTTTAAAAAAATATCCTTGTCTGGCTTCTGTATCAAAATTTTATGCTACAGAAAGTTATACGCGTATGGATGAAAAGCCAAGCCAAGCACTTCGTATCGGACGTGGTAAATCATCCATGTGGTATGCGATTGAATCTGTAAAAAACGGTGAAGCTGATGCTTGCATTTCTGCTGGTAATACGGGTGCACTCATGGCAATGTCTTATTTTTGTTTAAAAATGATGGCAGAAGCTGAACGTCCTGGGATTGCTGGTATTTGGCCAACACTTCGCAGTGAGAGTATCGTTTTGGATATTGGTGCAACGATTGGTGCATCTGCTAGTCAGTTGGTTGATTTGGCAGTGATGGGGGCAGGTATGTTTCGCGCCTTGTACCACACTGAGAGACCAAGTGTTGGGCTTTTAAATGTTGGTGTTGAGGAAGTCAAAGGTCTTTATGCAATTAAAAAGGCTGGAACGATATTGCGTGACGTCCAATTAGAAGGACTAGAGTATAAAGGGTTTGTTGAAGGAAGTGATATTGGAAAAGGAATAGTAGATGTTGTTGTAACGGAAGGGTTTTCTGGTAATATTGCTTTAAAAACAGCAGAAGGAACTGCACGACAGATAGGAGAGCTCTTGAATGCTGCTATGCGCAGTTCTTTTTTTTCATATCTTGGTTACTTTTTTTCGCGGGGTGCGTTTCGTACATTGAAGCGCAAAATGGATCCTGACAGAGTTAATGGTGGAGTGCTTTTAGGTTTGAACGGTGTTGTAATAAAGAGTCATGGCAGTGCAAATGCTGGTGGTTTTGCTTCTGCTATTCGTGTTGGCTATGAAATGGTTAATAATGGACTTTTGAAAAAAATAACTGATGATTTACGGCGATTTCACGAAAATAAAGAGAAACTTTTGGATAAAGAAGATAAGGTAATATTGAAGGGGGAGGCGGTATGATTGATATTTATAATGCAAATGAAAAAAATCAAGAAAAGGTTAGGGGCGAATGATTCGATCAGTTGTGTGTGGTGTGGGAAGTGCCTTGCCCAAAAAGAGCTTATCGAATGATGAGATTGCAAAGCTTGTTGAAACATCTGATGCGTGGATCATTCAGCGTACAGGAATACGTCAACGTTATATTGCAAATGAGAATGAAACAACTGTTTCTTTAGGAGTAAAAGCTGCACAAGCTGCACTTATCAATGCTGGCTTAACGGTAAAAGATATTGATTGTATTATTTTGGCAACGTCAACGCCAAACCACACATTTCCTGCTTCTGCCGTTGAAATTCAGCATGCTTTGGGAATGAATCATGGATTTGCTTTTGATATTCAAGCTGTTTGCTCTGGTTTTATTTTTGCTTTAACAACGGGAGATGCTTATTTACGTGGCGGAGTAGCAAAAAGGATTTTGGTTATTGGATCTGAAACGTTTTCTCGAATTTTAGATTGGAAAGATCGCACAACGTGTGTTTTGTTTGGTGATGGTGCAGGTGCTGCTGTTTTAGAAGCACAGAAAGTTGAAGGCAATTTTGCTTCTGACTGTGGTATATTGTCTACCAAATTACGCTCTGATGGTACATATAGGGATAAGCTATACGTTGATGGTGGTCCTTCAACAACGCAAACAACGGGCTATTTACGCATGGAGGGACGAGAGGTTTTTAAATATGCAGTTGGCATGATAACCGATGTGGTTGATGAGTGTTTTACAGCTGCAGGTATGAACCCTTCACAATTAGATTGGTTTGTACCTCATCAGGCTAATAAACGTATTATTGAAGCATCAGCTAAAAAGCTGGGAATTGCTAATGATAAAGTTGTAATCACCATTGATCAACATGGTAATACATCAGCAGCATCGGTTCCATTGGCTTTAACGACAGCTATTCATGATGGAAGAATTAAAAAAGGAGATCTCGTTATGTTGGAAGCTATGGGGGGTGGGTTTACATGGGGAGCAGTTCTTATTCGCTGGTAGGTTATAGCTGCTTGACCATATTTGAATAAAACGTATAAATCACTTTATAACTTTTAATTTTGGATAGGTGTTTATAATGACAAGTAAAACAGTAACGCGTGCAGATTTGGCGAGCGTGATTTGTAAAAAAGTGGGCTTGTCACATAGTGAATCAGCAGCTTTGGTTGAATTAATTTTAGATGAAATTTGTAATTCACTTATAAAAGGTGAAGCAGTTAAATTATCTTCTTTTGCAACTTTTCAAGTTCGTAGTAAAAATGAACGAATTGGGCGCAATCCGAAAACTGGTGTAGAAGCACCTATACCACCACGGCGAGTGGTGACATTCAAGGCTGCAAATGTACTGAAACAAAGAATTTTAGATTCACATCGTGCAAAACAGAAAAATAACGTCACATAAGTAAGCACCGTTACTATTATATTATTTATTAAAGAAACTTATATAGGATAAATATTTGAATTTCATTTAAATAGATTCAATTTTTGTCAGTTTTTTGAACAATTGAAACTTAGTTAGTTGCTATAAAATTATTTGTATAGTTTAGAGAAGGTGTTGCAAAATGGATAAGAGCTCTGATGCTTTTCGCACAATTAGCGAAGTCGCTGAGTTGTTGGGGCTTCCACAGCATGTGTTAAGATTTTGGGAAACACGTTTTACACAGATTAAACCAATGAAGCGCGGAGGCGGAAGGCGTTATTATCGTCCAGCTGACGTGGATTTGCTTAACGGTATTAAACAGCTATTGTATGATCAGGGTTATACTATAAAAGGCGTGCAACGTCTTTTAAAAGAGAATGGCATCGCTTTTATTATTGCCTTTGGTAATGGTGATATCGATGCCATGAATATTGTAATGGAAAAAAAACATGCAGGAAAAACGTCTGAAACTATCCGCAATAAACCTAAAAAATCTTCTTTTGGGCTTTTAAGTTTTATGAGGAATGATGCAGAAGAGTCTGTTGGTGCTGTTAACGCTTACAAAGACAAAACGGATAAAGCATTGTTACAAGAGACGTTATTTGAACTGATTGAATGTAAACGTGTGCTTGACAGAGCACGATAATAATAGCATTCTTATTTTATAGCTTTTTTTACCTTTTGATATACTTTAAGCATTTATTAAACGATGCAAATCTGGGGGTGTGGCTTCATTTGAAAGTTGTTTAATAGCTTCCTCTATAGATAAAAAGGTCTGATCCGTGCTTCCTAAGCGACGCATACTTACGCTATTGTTTTCAGCTTCACGTTTTCCGCATACTAAAATTACAGGAACTTTTTGTAAAGAATGTTCACGTATTTTGTAATTAATTTTTTCATTACGAAGATCTGATGTTACTGAGAGTCCAACGGCTTTAAGCTTTGCCGTTATTTTTTTTGCATATTCATTTGCTTCGGATGTAATTGCTGCTACAACAACTTGCTCGGGCGCAAGCCAAAGTGGCATATGCCCAGCAAAATTTTCTATTAATATACCAAGAAAACGTTCCATTGATCCAAAAATGGCACGGTGGATCATAACAGGTTGGCGTTTTTCGGAATTTTTGTCAATATAAAACGCACCAAAGCGTTCAGGAAGATTAAAGTCTACTTGTGTTGTTCCACATTGCCATTCGCGACCGATAGCGTCCTTCAATGTATATTCAAATTTTGGTCCATAAAATGCACCCTCGCCTGGAAGAACACTTGTTTTGATTTGTCCTGAAAATTTTGCTTCAATATCTTTGAGAACAGATGCCATGATATTTTCTGCATGATCCCATAATGCGTCAGATCCAACACGTTTTTCTGGACGTGTCGAAAATTTAAGGCTGATTTCTTTAAAACCGAAATCAGCATAAGCCGATAAGATCAAATCATTGATCTTAAGACATTCATCGGCTAATTGCTCATCTGTGCAAAAAACATGTGCATCATCTTGTGTAAAGCTACGCACACGCATCAGACCATGTAAAGAACCTGAAGGTTCGTAGCGATGAACAAGACCAAATTCAGCAAGCCTAATAGGCAAATCACGATAAGATTTTAAACCATGTTTAAAAATTTGTACATGTCCAGGGCAATTCATGGGTTTGAGAGCGTAGATATATTCATCATCCCAATCATCAGCTGCTGGAATTGCTTTGAACATGTTTTCTTTGTACCATCCCCAATGACCAGATAATTCCCAAAGTGATCTATCGAGAACTTGCGGTGCATTTACTTCAGCATATTGATGATCATCAAGGCGTCTACGCATATAGTTGATCAGATTTTGGAACATTTTCCAGCCTTTTTTGTGCCAAAAAATCATTCCTGGTCCTTCTTCTTGGAAATGAAATAAGTCCATTTCACGCCCCAAACGACGATGATCACGTTTTTCAGCCTCTTCTAGAGTATGCAAATAGGCTTTTAGATCATTTTCGTTAGCAAACGCCGTTCCATAAATTCTCGTTAACATTGGATTATTGGCATCACCACGCCAATAAGCACCTGCAACTTTCATTAGTTTGAAAGCATTACCAATTTGTCCAGTAGATTGCATGTGTGGACCGCGGCAAAGATCAAACCAATCACCTTGATAATAGACTTTTAAATCTTGATTGTCAGGGATACTATCGATCAGCTCAACCTTATAAAGTTCATTCTTTTCAGAAAAAATTTTTCTAGCTTTTTCACGAGACCAAATTTCTTTTCTGAAAAATTTATTGCGTTGGATAATTTCACGCATTTTTTTCTCAATGAGGGAAAGATCATCCAATGTAAAAGGTTGCTGACGTGCAAAGTCATAATAAAAGCCATTTTCAATAACAGGGCCAATTGTAACTTGTGTTTCAGGAAAAAGCTCTTGTACTGCTTCGGCTAAGACATGTGCGCAGTCATGGCGTATTAATTCAAGGGCGCGTGGATCTTCGCGAATAATGATTTCAACCTCACCAGATTGTCCTAATGGATCTGATAAGTCTCGGATGATTCCGTCAAGGCTATAGGCGACTGCTTTTTTTGCAAGCGATTTAGAAATGGATGTTGCTAATTCTAAACCCGTCATTTCGGTGGGGTAATCACGTTTTGAACCATCGGGAAAAGAAAGAGAAACGGAACAAGACATAAAACACCCCTTTAATCCAACTCTACAAACATATTGTGGAGAGTTTCATAAAAAATTCGTGATATCAGTTAAGAACAACAGGCTTGTTTTTTATCAATACACATATAAAAAGAAAAGAACTATTTGTTATGTTTGGCAGAAATTTTCCAATAATGCCAAGGTTTATAAAAACAGCAAGAATTTTCAAGAGAGGTAGGTACTGGATCGAAGCCATGTGTCCCAAATGGACCACAACGTATGATACGAAAAAGTCCCATCCATGCACCTGCCCAAAGTCCGTGGCGTGCAATTGCTTCATAAATATATTCTGAACAAGTTGGTGCATGGCGACACTGGTTTCCTATCAAACTGGAAAGTGTTACTTGATAGAAACGTATGAGTAAAATACCCAATAACCGCCCAGGTGTTTTTCGCCATACTCCTGTATAATTTCTAGTTTGCTTTGTTTTTTGAGAATATGGCTTAAGCATTTATTTTTCTTCAATTTGTTTAATACAATCTATAACGGCATCAAAAACGAGCATTGTTGATGTATGGCGTGCTTTATAGTTTTTAATAGGCTGTAAGCAGGAAAATGCTTCAAATGGTGCTAGAGGAGGCGGACCATCTTTTGTGAGCATGTGATAAATAACCTCACGTAACATTTTAAGATTTTGTGTTGTTTGTCCGATAATATGATATGCTAAAAGTGAAGCTGAAGCTTGTCCTAGCACACATGCGTGCACATCATGAGCGAAATCTGTAACGATAGAATTTTTTACTTTGAGATCTACAATAATAGTTGAGCCGCAGAGGCGAGCGTGTTTTTTTGATGTTGCATTCGGATCATTAAGACGCCCAACTTTGCTGATACGTGCAGCATATTCAAGTATTTTATCATTGTAAATATTGTCAATCATGAGCAATGACCTAAAAATTCGAAAGCCGTGATTGTTTAAGCTTTTAATTCGATTATATAGAAATTATACAGAATGAAATGGACATATAGCAAATGTTTTGTATGTGGTAAGCTTGGAGTTTTAAAATGCATGATGTTAAAGGAGGTACTACAAACCCATTTTTATCTGAGGAAAAACGTCCTGATTTTGAAGAAGTGGAAGCAGCGGTTCGTACATTGCTGCTATGGGTGGGAGAAAATCCGAATCGAGAAGGACTTATAGATACTCCCAAGCGCGTAGCTAAAGCATATCGCGAGCTTTTTACTGGTTATAGTGAATCGGTAGAAGAAGTTTTGAGCACGACTTTTGAAGAGGTATCAGGGTATAATGAATCAGTGATAGTGAAAGATATTGCTTTTTATTCACATTGCGAACATCACATGATTCCAATTGTTGGTAAAGCTCATATAGCTTATCTTCCTGATAAAAAGGTTGTTGGTCTTTCAAAACTTGTACGTGTTGTGGATATTTTTTCTCGTCGTTTGCAGACACAAGAAACTATGACAGCTCAAATAGCCGATGCTTTAGCGGTATATCTAAAACCTCGCGGTGTTGCAGTATTGATTGAAGCTGAACACATGTGTATGACTATGAGGGGAATACAAAGGCAGGGTGCTACAACGATTACAACAAGTTTTCATGGCTATTATGAAAAAGATCAAGTTGCTCAAGCTAATTTTATGATGATGATTCGTGGGTTATAGTAAGACTTATACTTTGATCAATTAAAATAAATTATGGGAAAGCGAAAATTGGCTTGTGCCTTGCTTTGTGATTTGTTAAAAAGCTGAAAATCAAGTTTTTGACTTACCACGTGTGGTCGTGGCGGAATTGGTAGACGCGCAGCGTTGAGGTCGCTGTGGGGCAACCCGTGGAAGTTCGAGTCTTCTCGACCGCACCATTTGTGCTTCCTTTGGCTGGTACGGATGTAGATTAAGAGGGTGTGCGCGCATTATAACGGATTTTTTCCAGTATTATTCGTTCAGTGCCCTCTTGATAAAAGTTTCATTTTAGGTTCTTAGGTTTGCCTTTTTGTACCTGTAAAATGCAATGGTGACTCTTTTCAACATAATTTAGGTGATGTTGCCGTGAGAAGTGCAATGTTTTTAAGATATTTAATATTCTTTATTTGTATTGCTTTATTGACTGCATGCAGTAGATCACGTGCGGTACTGTGGCATGGTATTCATGCAACGCCATCTATGGTGGCTGTGCAAAGAGAAGTTGAAGGTGAACCTGTTCCTCCGAAAGCTATCATTCCAGTATATGTTGCAACAAGTCGCATGATGCAAAATAGTTATTCTCAGCCTTACGGGGCAGAGCGATCAAATAAAGTCCACTATAATCGCGTTGATGTGGGAATCCCCCAACAACATGTGAAAGGTGTTGTTGAAACAAACGCATACAAACCTACTCATGATAAGTATTTTGCAGCAGTGGCATTACAAAAATATGATAACAAAGAGCAGTTTAAGCAACAATTAAATACGGCTTTAGCGAAAAAACCAAAAGGGAAAAGAGAAATTTTCCTTTTTATTCATGGTTATAATAATAATTTTGCAGATGGTACATTTCGCACAGCTCAGTTTACTTATGATTATTCTTTGAATGTTGTTGCTGTACACTATTCATGGCCTTCTGCTGGATCAGTTCCCCTTTATATTTATGATCGTGATAGTGCTAATTTTGCACGTGATGGATTGATAGAGCTCTTGACACTCATCAGTGAGACGAATGCTGATCAAATATCAGTTATTGCGCATTCTATGGGAAATTTTGCTACTATGGAAGCGTTTAGAACTTTAGCATTACAAAAAAAATATAAGCCAATTCGTCGTATTACAAGTTTTTTAATGGCTGCACCAGACATTGATCTTGATGTATTTGAGCGTCAACTTAATGATATTAAAGAATTACCTAAGCCAACAGCTATTTTGGTATCCCGTGCTGATAAAGCTCTTGCTGTTTCGGGACGTCTTACGGGTGGACATCCTCGTGTAGGAGATGGCTCAGATATTGATATATTACGTAAAAATGGTATAGCTGTCTTTGATTTTTCTAATGTTGATGGTGGGGCACATAGTGTATTTGCGTCTTCGCCAACATTGATGGCTCTTTCTCGAGAAGGTTCTTTGGCTTCAACAATTATGCAGGGTACGGAATTATCTCCAAGTCAAGCGATTCTTGCTGATAGTAGTAGTGTTTTAGAGAAAACTACGCACCTTATCTTTTATACGCCTATGCGCCTTTTATCTCCATTTGCTCAACCTTAAAATACAAAAAAGCAAGGTTACTCATCAAAAATATATTGAAGTCGATATTTTTAGCACTTTCTTTAGAATAGTTTTGTAAAGTCAAGAAAAATAGTGGGATGAATGTAAAAAGCCAGTCATTAGGTGAGTTGATGGTTGCACAAAAACGCTATGCAGATATGCCCACATTGGTTGATTATTTGCCTTATTCCGCAGTTAAATTGTTAAATATCCATGCTATGCTTTTGAAGGTACAAAAAGCAAATATAGGAGGAAAAAAAAATTTATTGCAGCAAATTGATTCTACTAAAAAACAACTGGATGAGATAAGCTATGCTCTTATTTTAGAGTATCGTAAACGTCAAGAAAATGAGCACTTCTTAAAACAGGTTTTGGTATCAATTTCTGATCAACTTTTTTCGCTTAATAATGATTTTAAAGAAACGGGTCGTCTTTTTTTTCAAGAGATGAGAATACTCCAATCTCAAATGCGGTGTTTTTACGAAGGTCAAGAGCGACAACATTTGTTGAATGATCAAAAATTTTCTCATTCTTCATCAAAGATTGATGAAACAATTAAACGGTTGCAAAAAGCACGAGAAAAGCTTGTCATCGAAAATCCGCATCTTTTTGAAAAATAATATTTAAAATTAACACTATAAACAAAATATTTTCAGCTTAATAAAAAATGGAAAAATCAAAAATTAATAACTTATTTTAACAGTTTAAATAGTTATTTTAAACCAACAGTAACTTATTACGTATTAGCAAAAACTTATTTATAGTCGATTTTATTCATCTTCAACAATCGATATGTGAGTTAACTTGTGTCTGTTTTGCAATGAAACGGTATGAAAATCGATTCGAACATCCATAAATTAGTTAATATGCTAGTTAAAAAAACGTGCAATAATATAATTTTTATGAATGTTTCAGATTCCATTTTATAAATTGGAAAGTGTTCCAATTAGTTTTTTATAATAGAAAAAATGCTTTTATCGCAAATTATTCAGTTTCTTCATAGTTTACAATTTTTTTTATCATTTTATTTTAACTAAGGGATAATGTATTCAAGCTTATAGCTATTCTTTAATATGAAGGGTGGAGTTATATTGATGTCAAAAAAAGTCATGATCGTCGAGGATAATGAGCTTAACATGAAATTATTCCGTGATCTTGTGGAAGCAAGTGGTTATTCAACCGTTGAAACGCGTAACGGTCTTCTTGCGTTAAATTTAGCTCGTTCATCCATGCCTTCTCTCATCCTTATGGATATTCAGTTGCCTGAGGTTTCAGGAATCGACATCATTAAGCAGTTAAAAGAGGATAAAGAACTGAAGTCTATTCCTATTGTAGCAGTAACAGCTTTTGCCATGAAAGGGGATGAAGAACGAATTCGTGCAAGTGGGTGTGAGGAATATATGTCAAAACCTATCTCTGTTCCTCATTTTATTAAAATGATAAAGCGATTTTTAGAATAAATGATTACCAAATTTTTGACGAAATGCTCATGAAAAAAGATGCTGAAAATACAATTTTAATGAAAGATTAGGTTATATTTCAAAAAAAAGCTCCGTTGGAAACGGAGCTTTTTATGCTGCATAAAATAGCGGCTAACGTTTGGAGAATTGGAAAGAACGGCGTGCTTTTGCTTTTCCGTATTTTTTACGTTCAACAACACGGCTATCACGTGTAAGAAATCCGCCTTTTTTTAAAACTGAACGAAGCTCCGGTTCATAATAGGTTAATGCTTTAGAAATACCATGGCGTACTGCACCTGCTTGCCCTGAAAGACCACCTCCTGCGACAGTTGCAATGATATCAAATTGGCTATCTCTGTTGGCTGCAATGATTGGCTGACGAAGAATCATTCTTAGAACAGGACGAGCAAAATACTTGTCAAATTCTTTATTGTTGATGATAATTTTTCCAGAACCTGGTTTGATCCATACGCGAGCGACAGCATTTTTACGTTTTCCTGTTGCATAAGCACGCCCCTGTGAATCAAGCTTTTGCACATGAACAGGAGCGACATTTTCATTAACTTCTGCAATAGTTGCTATTGCACTAAGCTCAGAAAGAGAATTAATTTCAGCCATAATTAAGCAATCCTTTTGTTTTTGCGGTTTAGAGCACCAACGTCAAGAGCTTCGGGCTGTTGTGCTGTATGTGGGTGTTGGCTCCCAGCATAAACACGTAGATTCTTTAATTGACGACGACCAAGTGGTCCACGAGGAATCATACGCTCTACAGCTTTTTCAACAACGCGTTCAGGAAAACGACCTTCAAGAATTTGACGAGCTGTACGCTCTTTAATTCCACCAATATAGCCAGTATGCCAATAATATTTTTTATCTGTATATTTTTTGCCAGTAAGAGCTATTTTGTTTGCATTGATTACAATAACATTGTCACCATCATCGACATGTGGAGTAAATGTAGCTTTATGTTTGCCACGCAAGCGGTTAGCAACGAATGTAGCAAGACGACCTAAAACAAGGTTTTCTGCGTCAATAATAACCCATTTTTTCACCACTTCAGTTGGCTTTTGTGAAAAAGTTGCCATAGAAGTATCCTTTATTGAAACCCATTAACATAAGGGTATTTTTTATTTTTTGCGTTGAAAATTATATCATAGAAAAATGTTTAACGCACATTATTTACTCTGATATAATGTCTTTCGATTTGCGTCAAGAAAAAATAAAAACTTATAAAACAGTACTTTATGATAGAGGTATTATAATACCTTACATTATAATAATTTATTCATATTTTTAAGAGAGAATAGATGTTACAATAGTGTGATTTATATTTGACTCTTGATTGTATTTTATCCTCTTTCATTATAAGACATATAAAATGCAACGTTCTCGTTATTTTCTCAATGTTGAATCTTCTGCTTGCGGTCAGGCTTGGATAGATGCTCTTGATATTCAAGGGGCTAATAATGCTCGTGCTATTTCTCAAAAGTTTGGTTTTCCAGATCAATTAGCTCGAGTTCTTTCAGCAAGGGGTGTCGATGAATCTGAGGCTGTTGCTTTTATTAATCCGACATTGCGTACTTTAATGCCTGATCCAGAAAGCTTTACGGATATGCAATGTGCAGCAGAGCGCATAGTTACAGCTATTATGAATCAAGAAAAGGTTGTTGTTTTTGGTGATTATGATGTTGATGGCGCTTGTTCATCGGCACTCATAGCGCGTTTTCTGCGTTGTTTTGGCATAGAAGTAAAAATTTATATTCCTGATCGTATTGTTGAAGGGTATGGCCCGAATGAACAAGCAATGACAATGTTGGTACAAAAAGGCGCTCATTTAATTATTACCGTTGATTGTGGTGCGAATAGTCCAGATGCGGTAAAGGCAGCGAGGCTTGCAGGTGCTGATGTTGTGGTTTTAGATCATCATCAAATGACAGAGGTTCATCAAGAAGCTGTTGCTCTTGTCAATCCTAATCGCCCTGATGACTTTTCTGGACAGGGGCATCTATGTGCTGCTGGCGTTGTGTTTGTGACGTTAGCGTGGGTTAATCATTTATTACGGAAAAAAAAATATGAAGGGGAGCTTCCTGATCTTTTAAGTATGCTTGATCTTGTTGCATTAGCTACCATATGTGATGTAGTTCCATTACAAGGTGTTAATCGTGCTTTTGTGGTTAAGGGACTTCAGGTTGCTCGTTCTATGCATAATCCTGGGATAGCAGCTTTAACAAAGGTTTCACGTGTAGGTGAGCCGCTTAATAGTTTTCATTTAGGTTTTTTGTTAGGTCCTAGAATTAATGCTGGGGGTCGTATCGGAGACCAAGCTTTGGGAGCGCGTTTGCTTAGTTGTGATGATAAGGATGAATCCGATAAAATAGCTAAACAATTGGATCAGCTTAATCAAGAGCGCCAAGAAATGGAAGGAGATCAATTAGCTCAAGCAGAAGCTTACATTGATTCTCTTTATCAAGATAGAGAAGCACCTTCATCGCTTGTACTTGTTCACCAAGAATGGCATCCAGGAATTGTTGGTATTCTTGCATCCCGCTTAAAAGAACGTTTTTTTTGTCCTGTTTTTGCAATTGCTTTAAAAGCAGATGGAAGCGGGACAGGATCGGGGCGATCAATTAGTGGAATAGATTTAGGAGCGCTTGTTCGTGAAGCAGTTACATTGAATTTATTAGAAAAAGGCGGGGGGCATAGTATGGCAGCTGGGGTTACGATTCAGTCGACAAAAATAGAACTTTTTCGAAAATGGCTAGAAGAAAAAGTTTCTTTAATGGTTTCCCAGTTACGTGCTGAAAAGTTTCTTAGTATAGATGGTTGCCTTTCTGCTTTTGGTGCCAATAAAGCGCTTTTTGATATGATCGAAAAAGCAGGACCATTTGGTTCGGGAAATAATACACCTACTTTTGCTTTTCCCTCTCATCGGTTAATTAATTTGCATGAGTTTGGAAAAGGGCATCTTCGTCTTGTTATATCTAATATCGACGGTAAAAAACTGCAAGGAGTAGCTTTTCGTGCGGCAGGAACATCACTTGGTTATTTTCTTTCCAAAAATATTGGTGAAATGATCCATTTAGCTGGGAATCTTAATTTAAATTATTGGAATGGAACGATCAATCCGCAGCTACGCGTTGTTGACGCTGCTGCAGTAGTTTAAAAAGAAAATTTCTGAAAATTAGATGTCGAGATTAGAAGCGAAAGTGGAATTTTCTTGTATAAACCGAAATCGTGCTTCTGGTTTCGTTCCCATTAAATTTTCTACAGTGTTTTTAGTTTCTTGCATTTCAACTGTATCAATAGTAACGCGTAAAAGTACACGTTTTTGAGGATGCATAGTCGTTTCTTTAAGCTGTTCGGCGCGCATCTCGCCAAGGCCTTTGAAACGTCCAATTTCTACCTTCGTTTTTCCAGTAAATTCGGTCTTTAGCAATTCATCTTTATGGGCATCATCACGTGCATAAGCGATCTTTCCCCCTTGCGATATTTTATACAAGGGGGGCACAGCAAGATATAGATGTCCTTGATGAATGAGATCAGGCATTTCTTGAAAAAAGAAGGTAATTAAAAGTGAGGCAATATGGGCACCATCAACATCCGCATCTGTCATAATGATAACGCGCTCATATCTGAGATCTTCTTCACGGTATTTAAAGCGTGTGCCACATCCAAGAGCTAGGATAAGGTCAGAAATTGTTTGGCTTGAGTTCATTTTTTCGCGTGCAGCACTGGCTACATTTAAAATTTTCCCACGAAGAGGTAAAATTGCTTGATTTGCTCTGTTTCGTGCTTGTTTAGCAGAACCACCAGCAGAGTCACCTTCAACAATAAATAATTCTGCACCAGCAGCGGAATTTTGACTACAATCTGCCAGTTTTCCAGGCAAACGCAATTTTCGTACAGCAGTTTTTCGATTTACTTCTCTCTCGTGGCGTCGTTTAATACGTTCCTCAGCGCGTTCAACAACCCACTCAAGAAGTTTTGTTGCTTCTTGTGGAGAGTTTGCCAGCCAATGATCGAAAGGATCACGTATTGCATTTTCAACGATACGTTGTGCTTCGACTGTAGCTAATCGATCTTTGGTCTGTCCAACAAATTCAGGCTCTTTGATAAAAACTGAAAGTATTGCAGCGGTTGAAATCATAACATCATCAGAGGTAATGATAGCAGCGCGTTTATTGCCTATTAATTCGGCATAGGATTTTAATCCACGTAAAAGAGCTTGTCGCAACCCTATTTCGTGTGTTCCACCTTCTCTGGTGGGAATAGTATTGCAGTAAGATTGCACACAAGAATCACCACCATGCCAAGCAACAGCCCATTCAACTGAACCATGACCATTACATTGTTTTATTTTTCCAGAAAAAACTTCCGAGGTTACTCGATATTCACTTTTCAGTGATGATAGTAAATAATCTTTAAGTCCATCTGGAAAGTAAAAAACAGCTTTTTCAGGAATATTGTTTGTGCCTTCAAGTATGAAAGGGTCACAATTCCAGCGAATTTTTACCCCGCCAAAAAGATAGGCTTTGGAGCGTGCCATTTTATAAATTTTTTCTGGATCAAAAGATGCTTTTTCACCAAAAATTTCACTATCAGGATGAAAACGAACTCGTGTGCCACGACGGTTATAAACGTCACCCAGATCTTCTAATTTAGATTGAGGAATTCCGCGTGAAAATCGTTGCCGATAAAGCTTGCGTTCTCGTGCTACTTCAACTTCCATATCATCGGAAAGAGCATTGACAACAGAAATTCCCACGCCATGTAGTCCTCCAGCAGTTTGATAAGCTTTTCCATCAAATTTTCCGCCTGAATGAAGTTGTGTCATAATGACTTCAAGAGTAGATTTTTCAGGCATCTGAGGGTGATTTTCTATAGGAATACCGCGCCCATTATCTGTAACGGTTAAATAACCGTTTTTATCTAATGATACATCAATTAAGTCCGCATAACCAGCAACAGCTTCATCCATTGCATTGTCAATAATTTCAGCAAATAAATGGTGAAGTGCTTTACTATCTGTTCCGCCGATATACATTCCAGGACGTAAACGCACGGGCTCCAAACCTTCAAGTATCCGAATGGAGTGGGCATTATAGTTATCTTCTTGCGCACTCTCTTTAGAAGCTATAGTTTCTGAGTTCATTGGAGTTGGCAGATTTTTTTCTTTTGCTTTTACTCGAGATTGAGCATTATTTAAAATACTAAAAAGATCCTTGTTATTATCGCTCATTGCGTTTGACTATCTACCTAATTAAAATAAACTTATAACCAAAATAAATTTTATGCTTGTTTTTTATTTAAAAATCAATGCACTTAGGAAACATCAATTGTTGGTCCAAAAATTTGTTCAAATGCTTGTTTCAAAGCAATATCAATATCACGCATTGTTACAGAAAAACCTAAATCAAGAAAACTGGTTACACCGTGATTTGTGATACCACAAGGAACAATTCCTGAATAATGTTCTAAATGAGGATCAACATTTATGGAAACTCCATGGAAGCTTATCCATTTGCGTACACGTATACCAATAGCAGCAATTTTATCCTCAGGAGAAAAGCCACTTTGTGTTGATGAACAATCAGGTCGCTTAACCCATACACCAACCCGATCTTCACGGCGTTCACCTTTAATATTAAATTGCGCAAGCGTTTGTATGATCCATTCCTCTAATGCACTAATAAAAGCGCGAATATCTTGTTTTCGGCGTTTAAGATCAAGCATAACATAAGCAATACGTTGCCCTGGTCCATGATATGTAAATTCACCACCACGACCTGCGTCATAAACAGGAAGCATATTAGGTGCTAAAAGGTCTTTTTTTTTTGCACTGGTACCAGCAGTATAAAGGGAAGGATGTTCAAGGAGCCAAACTTGTTCACGGGCGGTATTTGCAAAAATATTTTTTACACGCTCTTGCATATAATGCAGCGCTTCAGGATATTCGATCAAACCACTACTTATTTTCCATTCAACTGGTGAATGATCATGAATTGTTTTAAAATGATGTGGTAAATGGTCGCGATCAATATGTTTCAATGCAAATTTCATCCGCAATATTTATGTTGGTGTTATAATTTTATGTTATAGTTTAAAAATAACTGCAAAGTAAGATATGCGATGATTTATTAAAATTAAGATAATGAAGCAATGCGGTATGCTTTAAAAAAGTTTCTGTATCCAAAAATACAAGCTAGTTTTACCATCTTCCTGTTGCACCGCCACCGCCTGATGATCCACCACCACCTTTGAATCTTCCTCTATTTTGGTATCTTCCGAATCCTCGATCAGAATGTCTACCACTAGTATTTAAGTGAAAAAACCAAGGTGTAAAAATGATACCCATCCACAGATATTTTTGTGGTCCTACTTTTTTACCAAAAATCATTGCAAGAATGGGCAGACCAATCATTATAAAAAAGATTAAAAATATGATTGCATTGGCTATCATTTTTTCTTTTTCAGCTTTTTTACGTTGCACTTCAACTATTTTAGCTTGAGTTTTGATTCGAAAAGCAAAATCAGAATCACTTTCTGTAATGACGCTGATAATTGCATTAACTGCTTCGACAATTCCTTCTCGGTAGTTTCCTTTTCGAAAATTGGGAAGAATAAAGTTATTAATGATGACTGCAGAAATAGCGTCCGTTAATTCTCCTTCCAAACCATAACCTACTTCAATACGTACTTCACGTTCATTTGGTGCAATGAGCAGTAATACACCGTTATTAATCTGTTTTTGACCTAATTTCCATGTACGAAAAAGGGAGTTACTATAAGTTTCTATATCGTTTCCTAAAAGAGTAGGGAGAGTTACAATAACAATTTGATCTCCTGATTTTTCTTCCAGTGTGGCTAATTTTTTTGTTAAATTTTCCGTTGTTTCGTTATCGAGTATATGCGCCACATCGTTAATATAGCCAGTTAAAGGAGGAAATTTGTTTTGCGAATAAGAAATTCCTCCAAATACAATGAGCAAGCACAGAACGCTCATAAATGTCCATAAGCATAAAAAAGCACAGCGGTGCGTAAAATATCTAAGTAGTTTCATTAATTAAAATTAATCTTCGGTGCTTGTTGATTATCGGTATCAATTGTGAATGTTGGCATAGGTTTAGCATCGTAAAACCATAATTTTGCCCAAATCATTGTTGGCATTGTTTTTAGTGCAGTATTGTATGCACGTACGGATTCGATATAATCACGACGAGCGACAGAAATACGGTTTTCAGTTCCTTCTAATTGTGATTGAAGAGCAAGAAAATTTTGATTTGCCTTGAGGTCAGGATAATTTTCAACAATAGCCATAAGGCGCGAAAGTGCACTTGATAAGTTTGCTTGATTACTGAGATATTGTTGCATCATTTGCGGATTTTCCAACATATCTGCATTAATGTTGACCTGTGTTGCTTTTGCACGCGCTTCAATAACATTAGTAAAAACGGCTTGCTCGTGGGACGCATAGCCTTTGACAGTTTCGACAAGATTAGGAATAAGGTCTGCACGGCGTTGATATTGGTTCAGTACTTCACTCCATGCAGCATGCGCTTTTTCTTCAGTTGTTGGTATCGTATTAAATCCGCAGCCACTTAAAGATGGTATTAAAGATACAAAAAAAATAGCGCTTAGGAAGCGTTTTAATATTTTGATCATAGGATAAGTAAGTATAATTGGCGTAGTTAATACATTTATCATAAAGATATCTCCCAAGCGATTTTATGTATTATATAGGATATATTTTTTATATGAAAAGTATTTTGTGTTTTATATATAGCTATTTTATAAAACAGTTTATGTTTGTATAAATTTTATAATGTTTATTGTTGTTGGTAAATTATTACATATAACAAATCATAACATTATAATACTGACTTATATTATGATCATAGTAAATTATTCTATTTTAATTGTTTTAAAATCGCTTATTTTACAAGATTTTTATCCGTATATATATTTTTTAGTTGTTTTTTTATTTTTTAAGATCGTACTTAAAAAAAAGTTTAAAATGATCTTAAAGAAACATAACAGGTAAAAAATTAAAAACTTTTCTGATCATTGGCAAAAGTTCAAACAAGGGCTTGATATTGTTCTCCAGTGGTTTCAAGATTTATGGGAAGGTTTTAAACAAAGTTTGAGTGGCTTTTTGGGATTGGCTCAGCAATTTTTTCACACAGGAAAAACTTTCTGAAAGCGCTAAAGCAGAAATGGAGCAGGTAGGGGAAGATTTAGCTGATTGGATTGTGGATGGTTTTAGTAGCGCTATCACGCAATTGACCGATTTTTTTAAATCCTTGCCCAGTCGCATCAAGTCATGGATTGGGACGATTGATTTCACAGATTTATTTCATTGGCCCAGTTTGCCAAGCTGGCTTGGTGGAAAAACATCCATTCAACCTATCCCACAGTTTTCTGGCGCAAATCACGGACAATTTTCTCAAACAGAGCCAAGAGATAACGATAAGAGCCGTTCAGCTGTTTATCATAATCAAAATGTGACGGTGCATGTTAATGGTGCACGTGATCCTGCTGTGACAGGGCGTGCGGTCAGTGCAGCTCTTCAGCGTGCCCAAGCTAATGCGCTGCATGGAGGGACGGAATGAGTGATCCCCTAATGATGCTAGGACCGCATCAATTTTATGTAGATTGGCTTAACTTCCAATCGTTTGAGGAGGAATTTTCTGCTTCATGGGTTTCGATGGAGCGTTTTGGTGGGGCACCTAGTTTGCAATTTACAGGCTATGGTAGTGATCCTAAAACCATTCATGGTGTGTTGTTTCCAGAAGAATTTGGTGACCGTGAAGCAATTGATGCCATTACCAGAACCATTCGCGCAGCCAAACCCATCCAGATGATTCGTTGGATCAGTGATTGTACTTATAGCGCTCTTATCCATGGACCAGTGGTCATAACCAATATCAGTAAAGATCATGACTATATTAGCCGCTCTGGGCAATCACAGCGTATTCGCTATTCCCTCAGTCTCTTACCCTTTTTTGATGGGGGCAAACCTCAGGGGCAATATCAATGAAGATTCCTGAAAAACATCTGCTTGTGGAACTAGAGGATATGAGCCTTGATCTGATTTGCTATGAGCATGCAGTTTCTGTTTTAGGGGATCGTGCTCAAGTGGGAGCTTTAGAAGGGTATTTAGAAGCCACCTTATCAGCGAATCTAGGGATTGCCCAATATGGTCATTTTTTGCCGCGAGGTTTGCGTGTTCTCCTGCCTGAATTTACAACGCTTGAGAAGAAAAGCACGGTGAGGCGCTTATGGGATTAAGGTATACACGCCCTTTTATTGTGGTGAAAGTGGGTGATAAACCTGTTCATGAGGTTTTTTACCAGCGTCTTTTATCTGCCACCATCGTTGATCATGCAGGGAATGAATGTGATACATTCGAGGCAGAATTTGATGATAGTGGCAATGATTTAGAGATTCCCCAAAGTAAAAGCGATCTACAGGTTAGCTTTGGTTATGAGGACAGCATCAGTGCTTCGATGGGATGTTTTATTGTCGAATCGGTTG
>NZ_JBLEBK010000009.1:0-48564 GCF_047263965.1 Bartonella propinqua
CATACGCTTTAAATTCACCAAAATACTTTGTAATCGCTGCCGTCAATGAGGTCTTCCCATGATCAACGTGACCAATCGTACCTATATTAACATGCGGCTTCGTACGTTCAAATTTGCTCTTTGCCATCGCTGTCAATCTCTTATCTTACGCCAAAAAAACAAGGCTCGTAGAATTAAATAACTGGCTTAACATATTAGGCCAATCACTACAACTCTCAAACGGAAATTCCGCTTAAATCTACGATAGGAACGCTCTCCTACCACAGTTATTCACCAATTCCCAACGGATATTTGGAGCGGGTAGCGGGAATCGAACCCGCGTATTCAGCTTGGAAGGCTGCTGCTCTACCATTGAGCTATACCCGCATACCACGGATTTAATCCCCTTCGATAGATGGTGGAGGGGGTTGGATTCGAACCAACGTAGCATACGCAACGGATTTACAGTCCGCCCCCTTTAACCACTCGGGCACCCCTCCATCGCACCAGTAAAACCACGCGATACGGTATCATTTCAACCCCATCGCGATAACCTGTTCAATTTAAACCGGCTGCGAAGGGGTTATGACGATTAGTATCGTATCTGTCAACAAAATAAATACAATTTTATAAAATTTTCTGCTAATAATTTTAAATCATAGATTTTTATCTACTTTTATTGTTAATACGCTATAAGAAAAATATGACAAAAAAAATATCTAAAAATTTCCGTCACGCTCATCTATATCATCGATGTCGTGACACGAAAAAGTCCCCTTCTTTCTCTATAAGACACTCAAAACATGGAACCGTTCCTTTAAGGGAAGGGGGAGTTCGTCTCTATGGTATCCACTCAGTTCAAGCTGCTTTAAAAAACCCAAAAAGAATTTTTAAATGTCTCTATATCACACAAAATGCTTTAAAACGATTAAATATACTCGAATCAGATTTACCCTGCCCTGTCACATTATGCTCTCCTAAGCAACTTGATGCACTAGTCGGAAATGATGCCGTTCATCAAGGTGTCGTTGCAGAAACTGAGCCCCTCAAGCCATGCCAATTATCTGAATTAACAAATACCGATCTTGTTGTTGTAATGGATCAAATTACCGATCCGCATAATGTCGGTGCTATTATGCGTTCTGCAGTCGCATTTAAAGCCGAAGCGCTTATTACCACTTATCGCCATTCCCCTCAAGAAAGCGGTGTCCTTGCTAAAGCAGCTTCTGGAGCTTTAGAGCTGATCAATTATATTACTGTACGAAATCTTACTGAAGCACTTCAAGAACTCCATAAAGCAGGTTTTACCAGCTTTGGACTCGATTCAGAAGGTGATTTACCTTTAGAAACAGCATTAACAGGAGAAAAAATCGCCCTTATTTTAGGAGCAGAAGGCAAAGGCTTACGGAAAAAAACACGTGAAACCGTTTGCGCATTAACACGCCTTGATATGCCTGGAAATATTAAATCATTAAATGTTTCAAATGCAGCAACAATTGCGCTTTATGCAACCCACAAATATCTTAGATTGTAATTTTTGATTTATTCCGTGAAATATCAAAAAAACCAACCAATAGAAAACCTGAAAAAAGCCCACCAATATGAGCCTCCCATGCTACTGAAACGTTATCACTTTCAAATAAAGAAGAGCAAATACTCATCATAAAATTAACAATCAACCATATACTCATATAAACAAGTACATTCCTCGAAAAAAGCGCCTGTTTGATAGACAGCAAAGAACCCAAAAATCTCTTATCCTGTATATTGGTATTGAAATAAATAGAAAAAAAACTGTAACGTGCAACAGCACCCATCATCCCAGAAACTGCACCTGATGCTCCGACAAGTGGCATCATACTATTCTGGTGGAATACAAAATAAGTTAATGCAGAAACCACCGCCGTTAATAACCAAAAAATTAAAAAGCGTACTCCACCAAAATATCTTACCAAAGGAGACCCAAAAACCAAAAGCCAAGCCATGTTAATAGCAATATGTTCAAAACTACCATGCATGAATGAATAACTAATAATGGTATGACCAAATGCTAAAGAATCGACCTTGAATAACAGCGGTGTAAATGAAAAAAATTTAAGACTTTTAATATAGAGCTGCTCAGAAAAAAAATACTGAGGAATGAAATAAATACAAAAACAAGCTGCTATCAAAGCAACTATAATAAATGGAACATTCAACAATGATTCTCTCGGCTGTTTTGACAACAAAGTAACATTATTATATCGGCGATCCACATCTTTCATTATATAAATCTCATACTCTTTGTAAAATTGATAACCTTTTGCACAAAACAAACATGTCCGTTGTAAAAAGACAAGATTTTTAAGCTTAGCGCCCTTTCATTTTCATTCCTAAATACCTATACTTTTATGTGAAAATATTGGTATCTTATCAAAAGATTTTTAAAATACATACCAAGAGTATCGTCTACACAAAATCGCCACACCGCGCTAAACTTACACTGAGACCATTTGAATAATCTGGAACTTTTATTGTACCAGTAATATAATCTTAATTGCTAGTTTTACTCACTTTTTCATCAAAATAAAAAGACTAACTTATCGCTAAAAAAACGTATCAACCTATTTATGTGTTTATAGTGCACCAATACTATAATATCTTTTACTAAAGCCATCATAAATGCAAAATAAAAAGCCTATTCATTAAATACGAGAACAAAAGCATCCGCGATGCCTTTAATTTTAACATTTAACCATTGGAATTTTAAAAATTTCTTACAAAATTTTCAAAAAAATAGCAAAAATAAATATTTAATTAAGTATATAATTTATACAATAAACCATTAACACAGAAAACTTAAAAGCCCTGCCTGCAATCCTTTAGCCACACATCATAAATAGGGTGCTCTACAGCATTTAACCCTGGACTCTCTGCAAACATCCATCCTGTAAAAATACGTCGTATCTTTTTATCTAATGTTATCTCATTGACCTCAATAAAACCAGTCGTATAAGTTGGCTCATCTTTGGAACTAGTGTAGCACACTCGTGGTGTGACCTGCAAAACACCATACTGATAAACTTCACCAAGAAGAACTTCAAAACGAGTCGTTCTACCAGTAATTTTATCAAGACCCGCAAAAACAGCAATTCCATTGCTAACACGTTCAGCCTGCACTCCACCAACTGAAGCAAAGATCATTATAATCCCCATGAGAGCAGCATAAAAAATATGCTTCAATCCTGACGGTACAAAAAAACTCATAATATCAAATCAATCATATATAAAAAACAGTCATAGCTATAACTTATAGCAAAATAAACAAAAATACACTGGTTAATAAAATGCTCTATTTTTTAGGCGACCACGCATCATAATCTTCATACACACAGGGACGCTCTCCATTATACACAATGGATCCCTTTGGTCGATAAGCTTCGCTTGTTCCTGTCATATTCTTAATATGAGGCTTTTCCCATTCATACGGCTGATACTTCTCCTGCGTAGGTGGAACATCACAGCGATGATGGATCCAACCATGCCATCCTGGCGGAATAGCTGAAGCTTCAGAGTAACCCTTGTAAACTACCCAACGACGCGGATAACCATCCTTATGGTAACCACCTTCATAATAAATATTACCAAACTGATCCTCCCCTATGCGTTTGCCTTTGCACCACGTAAAGAAGCGTGTACTAACGGTATTACCATTCCACCATGTAAAGACTTGCTTAAAAAAACCAGCCATCTTCTCTTCCACTTTTTAGCATACCCTAAAAATCAGCTATTACTATAAGCCTATTTTAACATTTGAAATTACTGAAAATAGAAACCACCTGTAAACAACTACCATGATTTTATTGGATAAAAACTTTTAATTCATATTTCTTCAGCCGTAAAAGGATATCATATTTATTAACTTATCTCTACCCTATAATATTAATCTATGCCAAGTTTTACCCTAATCAGTTCATTAACAGTCTGAGGGTTTGCTTTACCAGCTGTCGCCTTCATTACCTGCCCAACAAACCAACCAACCAAAGCAGGCTTTTGTTTTGCTTGCGCAACTTTATCAGAATTATTGGCAACAATTTCATCAACAGCTTTTTCAAGAGCCTTTACATCTGTTACCTGTTTCATATTACGCTGCTCCACAACTTGACGTGGATCACCACCTTCATTCCAAATAATCTCAAAGAGATCTTTAGCAATTTTTCCAGAAATAGTTCCTTCTTTAATAAGATCAATAATGCTCCCCAATTGATCTGGTGTCACTGGTGTATCTTCAATTTCACGATTATCTTTATTTAAGGCACCCAAAAGGTCATTAATCACCCAATTAGCAGCTATTTTTCCATCACGCCCACGTGCAACTTCTTCAAAATAATCAGCAATAGCTTTTTCTGTCACAAGGATGGAAGCATCATACGCTGTCAATCCCATCTCATTAATAAAGCGTGCTTTTATATCATCAGGGAGCTCTGGTAATTCCGCTGCCAAAGAGTCCACAAATTCTTGATCAAATTCCAATGGTAAAAGATCAGGATCGGGAAAATAACGATAATCATGTGCCTCTTCTTTTGAACGCATAGAGCGCGTTTCACCTTTAGTTGCGTCAAAAAGCCGAGTTTCCTGATCTATTACACCACCACTTTCTAAAATCGCAATCTGACGACGCGCCTCATAGTCAATCGCCTGACCAATGAAGCGAATAGAATTAACATTTTTTATCTCACAGCGTGTTCCAAAATTTTCACTAGGACGGCGAACTGATACATTGACATCCGCACGCATAGAACCTTCATCCATATTGCCATCGCAAGTCCCTAAATAACGAACAATCGTACGCAACTTTGTCATATAGGCTTTGGCTTCATCTGATGAACGCATATCTGGTTTAGAAACAATTTCCATAAGAGCTACACCAGAACGATTCAAATCTACAAAAGACATCGTCGGATGCTGATCATGCATTGATTTTCCTGCATCTTGCTCAAGGTGCAACCTCTCAATTCCAACTTCAATGTCCTCAAATTGACCACTCGAATCTGGACCAACAGATATAATAATCTTCCCCTCACCTACAATTGGATATCGAAACTGAGAAATTTGATACCCTTGTGGTAAATCTGGGTAAAAATAGTTTTTACGATCAAAAACAGATTTCAAATTAATGTGAGCTTTTAATCCCAAACCAGTGCGAACCGCTTGACGAACACATTCCTGATTAATAACAGGCAACATACCAGGCATTGCTGCATCAATAAGCGATACGTGATTATTTGGCTCAGCACCAAATTTAGTTGATGCACCTGAAAAAAGTTTTGAATTTGATATGATTTGCGCATGAACTTCCATGCCAATGATGACTTCCCAATCACCTGTAGTTCCAGAAATAAAACGCTTAGAATCAGGAATACGCGTATCAATGATTTCCATTGCCAATCCATTACCAATATTAAAAAAATATATCTGATGGCTAATCTAAAATCACTATAAGTGCAAGCTTAGAATATAAATCTAATAAAAAAGCCCGATTTTATCGGGCTTGTTCTGTGAGTGCAAATATTAATCTTTTTTAGAAGTCTTTTTCGTTGGAGCCTTCTCCGTAGCTTTTTTCTTCACTGCAGATTTTTTCTTTACCGGCTTTTTTTCAGTTAAATCTGATTCGTCATATTCCTTCATCAGCTCTTCAACTGTCACTTCTTTATCTTTAACTTTTATCCGCGCTAACAGATGATCAATAACTTTTTCTTCAAAAATCGGGGCACGTAAATTTGCAACAGCTTCTGGTGTATTACGGAAAAAATCCATAATCTCTTTCTCTTGTCCAGGATATTGGCGTACCTGATCAAAAACAGCTGCCTTTAGCTCATCATCATTAACTTTAACACCAACTTTCACCCCTATTTCAGAAAGCACCAAACCAAGACGGACACGACGTTGTGCAAGCCCACGATATTCTTCCCGTGCCTGCTCTTCCGTAACACCCTCATTTTCAAAACTGCTACCTGCCTTTTTTAAATCCTCATTCACCTGAGTCCAGATATTGTTAAACTCAATTTCCAAAAGCCCTTCAGGAATCTCAAAATCATAGTCAGCATCTAAGGCATCAAGAATTTGACGTTTAATTTTTTGACGTGTCATTGAACCATACTGACTTTCAATCTGCCCACGAACAACTTCACGTAAGCGATCCAGAGATTCCAAACCAAGCTTTTGAGCTGCTTCGTCATCAATTTTCAGCTCATCTGGTTTCAGAACAGCTTTAACAGTGATATCAAATTCTGCATCCTTACCTGCCAAATGCACAGCACTATAATTATCAGGAAATTTAACAGAAATTGTTTTCTTATCTCCTATTTTTACACCAATTAACTGTTCCTCAAAACTAGGAATAAATTGCTTTGATCCAAGAATTAATTGCGCATCACTATCTGCTCCACCTTCGAATGGAACACCCTCAAGCTTCCCTAAATAATCTATTGTAACACGATCACCTTCTTCAGCAGAGCCGTCTTTCAACGAGTAACTACGGGTAGAAGAAAGAGTACGCTCTACTTGCTCATCAATTTCTTGTTCGGGAATAGCCGCAATTTCACGAACAACTTCAATATGATCGAAGTCTTTAATTTCAAATTTCGGTAAAATTTCATACTTTAAATTGAAAACAAAATCGGCTTCGCCATCTAAAATTTTGTCATCTTCATCTATATCAATTTGCGGCTGCATCGCTGAACGTTCATTACGATCAGCTAAAATAGAGTGGGGAGCATCTTTGATAATTTCGTTCAAAATTTCCGCCATAAAAGACTTGCCGTACATTTTTCGTAGGTGACCTGTAGGTACCTTACCAGGACGAAAACCATTAAGCTTAATCTTACCCTTGGTATCATCCAATCGTTCATTCAACTTTTCTTTTAAATCTCTCGCTGGAACCACGATCTTAATTTCGCGCTTCAGTCCTTCATTAAGCGTCTCGGTAACCTGCATCAAACAACCTTTATTTTTCTAAAGAGAAGGATAAACCCGCTCTGATAATAATTACATTCTAACACTTGAGTGTTAAAGCACTATGAAACAAACTTCCAGTTACGTAGTGAAGTCCGTAATATTCAAAGAGCTCCTTTGGTGCGGATGAAGGGACTCGAACCCCCACGGTTTCCCGCCAGAACCTAAATCTGGTGCGTCTACCAATTTCGCCACATCCGCTAAACCTATAAAACCAATAACCTTACATAGGCGGCGTTTCTATACCATTAATTAAAGAAAAAAAGCAAATAAATATATTTAAAAATCCAAATACACATCCTTCTTTACAAATTACAAAAACAAAATTTATGCTTTTCAGATGGAAATGCTTCCACTAAAAGGGGATTTATGTTAAATAAGCTCAATGACCCAATTCATATCATCGGCGGCGGACTTGCAGGTAGTGAAGCAAGCTGGCAGATCGCTCAATTAGGTATCCCCGTTATTTTGCACGAAATGCGTCCTCAAAAAAAATCTGATGCCCATAAAACAGATAGACTTGCGGAATTAGTCTGTTCAAATTCATTTCGTTCTGATGATTCATCAACAAACGCCGTTGGTCTTTTACATGCTGAAATGCGATTAGCGAAATCCTTGATTATGAAAGCTGCAGACGCCAACAAAGTACCAGCTGGAAGTGCACTGGCCGTCGATCGCGATGGATTTTCAAAAACCGTTACAACAGCACTTGAAAATCATCCTTTTATAACTATAAAACGTGAAGAAATTCAAGATCTCCCTGAAGATGGACGCCACATTATCATTGCAACAGGTCCTCTTACCTCGCCAGCACTCGCTCAAGCAATACAAACAATTACTGGAACAGAAGCGCTCTCTTTTTTTGATGCTATCGCGCCTATTATTTATACCGATAGTGTTAATATGGATATCTGCTGGTATCAATCGCGCTATGATAAAATCGGTCCTGAAGGAACAGGAAAAGATTATCTTAATTGTCCTCTTGATAAAACACAATATGAAGTATTTATTCAATCGTTAAAAAATGCAGAAAAAATAGAATTCCGTGACTTTGAAAAAACACCCTATTTTGATGGATGCTTGCCAATTGAAGTTATGGCTGAACGCGGACTTGAAACCCTAAGGCATGGACCTATGAAACCTATGGGATTAACTAATGCCCATAATCCCACAATTAAACCATACGCCGTCGTCCAATTACGTCAAGACAACAAACTTGGAACCCTTTATAATATGGTTGGTTTTCAAACAAAACTGAAATATGGTGAACAAGTTCGCATTTTTAGAATGATCCCTGGTCTTGAGCAAGCAGAATTCGCACGCCTTGGTGGGCTTCATCGCAATACCTACCTTAATTCACCAATCATTCTTGATAAAACCCTTTGTTTGAAGCAAAGACCTCAGCTACGTTTTGCTGGGCAAATTACGGGATGTGAAGGTTATGTAGAATCATCTGCAATAGGACTTCTCGCTGGGTATTTTGCTGCTGCTGAATATAACCATAACTGCCCTTCACCCCCACCACCAACTACAGCATTTGGTGCTCTTTTGAACCATATTACTGGTGGACACATCGTAGCAGAAACAGAAAAACAGTCTTTTCAACCAATGAATATCAATTTTGGTCTTTTTCCACCTATTATTTCTGCTACCCCCTTAGAAAAACGCTTGCTAAGTAAAGAAAAAAAATTAGCAAAAAAACAAGCTATAACTGCCAGAGCCTTACATGATTGTGCTCAATGGTTACAAAATAGAGCGTAAATAAAGTAGTTCCTAGATTAATTATTGCCTTTGACTTTCATGAGATACACATCACCAATCTTTGATCTACTAGGTTATCATCCAAAAATTTTTTATGGAATCAATAATCTCAGCCAATAAACAACACGTATAAAAACCATCATTTATTAAACTCAAACAGCATAAAAACTTTAAAAAACGCTTTTGCTATAAACGTCATAAAATAGCTTTTGAATACGCTTCAACTGTTAAAAAGCTCACAACAACACATCTGCTCGATCATAATAGCAAAAAATATATACCATTACCCCAATCACTGCCACAAATATCCCCTCCACGAAAATACTGTAACCTCTTGACATGATCAAAGCTTAATCTAATTTACAAGCTACACTTCTCCTACAGCTCAACGTTTTATTTTAACAAAAATAAACACATGCTGTAAAATTTTATGTAAAAATATATACAGAACATTTTTTTAAAAAACCCGTTTATAAATAAATCGGGTTTTTTTAATGTGGCTTAAATTACTTTTTATTAACAGCTTCTTTAAGAGTTTTCCCTGCAGAAAATTTGGGAACAGAACGCGCTGGGATATCAATTTCAGCACCAGTTGAAGGGTTCCGCCCCTTTGTAGCAGCACGATGAGAAACTTCAAAAGAACCAAAACCTGGAAGGCGAACATCACCTCCTGAAGCCAAGGCTTCTGTTACAGAAGCAATAAAAGCATCAATAACAGAGCCCGCCTGCGCTTTTGAAACACTCGCTTTTTCAGCAACGGAAGTAACCAATTCACTTTTATTCATTAAACATTTCCTTTCCCTATATTATCAGATAATGTAATCTAATGGTCATCGCTCAGTTTATTGAAAAGTACAGCAAACAGAAGTCTTATTTTTATCCAAAGCATTGTTTTTTTAGCAATAATCATAGTTATTCACGGAATTTTTCATTTTTTTTAAATAAATAAAACAATAACTGTAAAAATAACCCCTACGACTCTTACAAACACGACTGCATTGGATAATGATTCAGTGTGCAATTTGTCTTCCTCCATCGTTGCTCTCCGTCCTGACAGTTGAAGCCACTGTAGGAGATTCTGTCCATTCAATAGCCTCTGGAGAACGAACCAAAGCATGTTTAAGGACTTCACTAACATGATTTACTGGAATAATTTCCATATTATTTTTGACAACATCAGGAATATCAATCAAATCTTTTACATTTTCTTCAGGAATGAGCACTTTTTTTATCCCTCCCCGAAGAGCTGCAAGCAGCTTTTCTTTTAATCCACCAATCGGCAAAACACGACCACGTAAAGTAATTTCTCCAGTCATCGCAATATCTCTATGCACAGCTATCCCTGTTAATACCGAAACAATTGCTGTAACCATTGCAATCCCAGCAGACGGTCCATCTTTTGGCGTAGCACCTTCTGGAACATGAACATGAATATCACGTTTATCAAACAGTGGCGGCTCTATACCAAAATCAACAGCACGAAAGCGCACATAAGATGCTGCTGCAGAAATGGACTCCTTCATAATATCACGCAAATTCCCAGTTACCGTCATTTTGCCTTTCCCTGACATCATAACGCCTTCAATGGTTAACAGTTCTCCGCCAACCTCGGTCCATGCAAGCCCTGTAACAATACCAATCTGATTTTCACCTTCGACTTGGCCATAGCGATAACGTTTAACACCCAAAAAATCACCAATATTATCTTCTGTAATCTTCACAGATTTTTGATGAGTCTTAAAAATTTTTGTAACTGATTTACGTGCCATCTTCATTAATTCACGTTCAAGGTTACGTACCCCCGCTTCACGTGTGTAAAACTGAATAACAGACCTTATGGCATCATCAGAAACACTGAATTCTCTTTTAGACAAACAATGATCTTTCAGCGCCTTTGGTAAAAGATGCCGTCTAACAATTTCCATCTTTTCACATTCAGTATAACCAGCAATACGAATAATTTCCATCCGATCCAATAACGGACCTGGAATATCAAGTGTATTCGCCGTTGCAACAAACATCACATCAGAAAGATCATACTCTACTTCTAAATAATGATCAATAAATGTACCATTCTGCTCAGGATCAAGTACTTCCAATAAAGCCGATGAAGGATCTCCACGAAAATCTTGTCCTATTTTATCAATTTCATCGAGCAAAAAAAGCGGATTAGACTTTTTTGCCTTTTTCATTGACTGAATAATTTTCCCAGGCATAGAACCAATATAAGTCCGACGATGTCCACGAATTTCTGCCTCATCCCGCACCCCCCCCAATGAGATACGAACATATTCACGACCTGTTGCTTTTGCGATAGAACGCGCCAGCGATGTCTTCCCAACACCTGGGGGGCCTAGCAAACAAATAATAGGACCTTTTATTTTCGATGCTCGGCTTTGTACTGCTAAATATTCAACAATCCGTTCCTTGACTTTCTCAAGACCAAAATGTTCATTATCCATGACTTTTTCGGCAAAATTTAGATCATTTTTAATTTTTGACTTTTTGCCCCAAGGTATCGCTAAAAGCCAATCAAGATAATTACGTACAACAGTTGCCTCCGCAGACATAGGAGACATATTCCGTAATTTTTTCAGTTCTGCCACAGCTTTTTCATGCGCTTCTTTCGAAAATTTAGTCTTTGTGATGCGTTCCTCTAATTCAGACAACTCATCACGACTATCATCACCTGCCCCTAACTCCTTCTGAATAGCCTTCATCTGTTCATTGAGGTAATATTCTCGCTGATTCTTTTCCATTTGCCGTTTAACATGCGAACGAATTCGTTTTTCAACCTGCAAAACAGAAATTTCTCCTTCCATGAACGATAAAATGCGTTCAAGACGATCACGTATAGGCAATAAAGCTAATATTTCCTGCTTTTCCGAAAGCTTAATCACCAAATGTGAAGCAATAGTATCAGCAAGCTTAGAAGGATCATCAATTTGACCAACCGCATTAACAACCTCAGGGGAAACCTTTTTATTAAGTTTTACATAATTTTCAAAATAGGAAATCACAGATCGAGAAAGAGCTTGAATTTCAACAGCATCTTCCTTGGGCTCTTCTGTAACACTCGCAAAAGCTTGATGATAATCTTTATTTTCAGTAAATTGGCTAATTTTTGCACGCGCAGTACCCTCGACCAAAACTTTCACAGTTCCATCAGGAAGCTTTAAAAGTTGAAGAACATCAGCAAACGTACCTATATCATAAATATCTTCCGATTTTGGATCATCATCCGAGGCATTTTTTTGCGTGACTAGCAATATTTGTTTGTCAGATGCCATCGCTTTTTCAAGAGCACAAATTGATTTTTCTCTTCCCACAAAAAGCGGAACGATCATATGCGGGAAGACAACAATATCACGAAGAGGTAAAACAGCATAAAGCTCCTCCCTTACTCCGTCTGTCTTTTCATCAATATATTGCATAATTCTCCTTTCTGGAGCCTATGATTTGCCCACACACAAGCCCGCCTTTTATAAAAGCCTCTAGCTCTTCACAATGCATGAAGTGGTAACTTGAACATATAAATCAAGCATTATGCCTTATAATATCTCAAAATATCCACTTTTAAATGTTCATTACCACTTTTCATTATCACACACTGTTATGCCGATACATTTTCTTTATCCTCTGTACGCTCTGAGTAAATGTAAAGAGGACGAGCATTTCCATCAACCACATCACTTGAAATTACCACTTTTTGAACACCTTCAAGAGCTGGTAATTCAAACATAGTCTCAAGAAGTATCTTTTCCATAATTGAACGTAAACCGCGTGCACCAGTTTTTCGTTCAATTGCCTTCTTGGCAATAACCCGTAAAGCATCTTCATGAAACGTTAACTCAACATTTTCCATATCAAAAAGACGCTGATATTGCTTTACTAAAGCATTTTTGGGTTGTGATAAAATTTGAACAAGCGCATTAACATCCAAATCTTCTAAGGTTGCTACAATAGGAAGGCGACCAATGAATTCTGGTATTAAACCAAATTTTATAAGATCCTCAGGCTCTAATTCACGAAAAATTTCACCGACACAACGTTCATCAGGCGCCTTAACAGTTGCAGAAAAACCGATGGATGTTTTTTCACCGCGCCCCGAAATAATCCGCTCTAAACCAGCAAAAGCACCCCCACAAATAAATAAAATATTTGTTGTATCAACCTGAAGAAACTCTTGCTGGGGATGCTTACGTCCTCCCTGCGGAGGAACAGAAGCAACTGTCCCTTCCATAATCTTTAATAACGCTTGCTGAACTCCTTCTCCAGAAACATCCCTTGTAATAGAAGGATTGTCAGCCTTACGAGAAATTTTATCAACTTCATCAATATAAACAATACCGCGCTGTGCGCGCTCGACATTGTAATCAGCAGATTGAAGAAGTTTCAAAATAATATTTTCAACATCCTCCCCCACATAACCCGCTTCAGTTAAAGTGGTCGCATCAGCCATAGTAAAAGGAACATCAATGATGCGCGCTAATGTTTGTGCTAAATAAGTTTTACCACACCCCGTTGGACCCACAAGCAAAATATTCGATTTTGCTAACTCAATATCATTGCTCTTAGACTGATGCGCAAGCCGCTTATAATGATTATGGACAGCAACAGAAAGAACACGCTTTGCATGCTGCTGACCAATAACGTAATCATCAAGAACTGTCATAATTTCTTGTGGAGTAGGAACACCATCACGCACCTTACCTCCAGAAGATTTATTTTCTTCACGAATAATATCCATACAAAGCTCTACGCATTCATCACAAATGAATACGGTAGGACCTGCGATGAGCTTACGCACTTCATGCTGACTTTTGCCGCAGAACGAGCAATAGAGAGTATTTTTTGATTCGCTCCCGCTATTGCCAATTTTGCTCATTTTATTTTCCTTTCACCACGATATATGAATACTTCATCTTCTCAAAGGAAGTTTTTTATAACAATAACCAAAAGACATATAAAAAACTACGCGCATCAAAATATCTTTATTTGTTAGGTATTTTCTATTATTTTTTGCTATATTTTTACGAAATTCTCTATCTAAAATAATTATTTTTTCTATAAAAACTCTTAATTTTTCTCTTCTTTCTCAGTCTCTGTACGATATTGTATAACGTCATCAACTAAGCCAAATTGTTTAGCTTCTTCCGCTGTCATAAAATGATCACGATCAAGAGTTCTTTCAATAACTTCATAGTCCTGACCTGTGTGTTGAACATAAATTTCATTCAAACGCTGCTTCATTTTTATAATATCTTGGGCATGCCGTTCAATATCGGAAGCCTGACCTTGAAAACCACCAGATGGCTGATGTACCATAATACGTGCATTTGGCAATGTAAAACGATGACCTTTCGCTCCAGCTGTTAAAAGTAACGATCCCATAGACGCTGCTTGCCCCATGCAAAGTGTAGAAACAGGAGGGCGAATAAATTGCATTGTATCATAAATTGCCATACCAGATGTCACAACACCACCTGGTGAATTAATATAAAGACTAATTTCTTTTTTAGGATTTTCCGCTTCTAAAAAAAGCAATTGCGCACAAACAAGCATCGCCATACCATCTTCAACAGGACCATTAATAAAAATGATCCGCTCTTTTAAAAGACGGGAAAAAATATCATAAGCTCGCTCACCACGGTTAGTCTGTTCAACAACCATAGGAACAAGACTTAATGCTGTTTTCATTGAATCACTCATATTTTCACTCCCATTCATATAACAATCGCTTTTACGTATTCAATACCTTCACCCATAAGCCAACATGCCTCTTTTGTGCAAGCCGCAATTAACGCTATTCAAGCAGGATTAAAGTCACAGCGGTTAAAAAAGCAATAATAATCCTACTCAAATAAATTCTGGGCATTAGGAATACGTGATACTGCCCAATGGTAAAAACTCCCTTCCTGTGGACGTTGGGTTGTCTTTGCTTTTCTGTGGATGTGAAAGCCTATAAACCGTGAATCTTCTATTGGTTTAATACCAAAAGTTGGATCAAAAATCCTTTCAGTTTTACGCCCTGTCCAATAATAAAAAGTTTCTTTTTCCTTTGCTTCATGAAAAAAATTGTACTTTTTGGCTAACCGAGAGATCCCATCATTGCCAAATATAGTAATTCCAAGTCTTCCTGGTAAAATCGGCATTTTTTTTCTCTTTAACCAAAATGGCCTCCAAACACGGCGCTTAAAACCCAACCAATTTGGAACAACTTCTGTACCGGATAAATAATCTTCAAATGCTTTTATAATGGGATTATTAGGAGGCAAATAAAGCGCAGAAACCCCTACCCTTGCAGCATTTTCTCTTGCCAACCAAACACGATCTGCCTCTGGATGAAACTGTTTCACAAGATAAACATCTGTATCTAACCAAACCCCTTGTTGATGCTTCATCAACATAATGCGGAAAAGATCCGAAAATTGAACAATCGTACGATTGGGCTCATAATCAGGAAAATGAGGGTCAAGGCGGTAAAACACTGAACGTGGTAAAATTGATTCGGCTTCATGTAATTCAACACCAACAGGTACATTTACCACTTTTTCATAACTAAAAAGCTTAACACGCTGACCAGTCTTAACCATTGATGCTAAACACAACCAATCAACAAATCTCAATTGTTCTCCATACCAAAACGTACAAATATCCATAGGCAATATTAAAAATATTCTAAACTTACACGAAATAATTGCTCAACATCATGAACACTATCAGCAAGAGCAAAAATTACTATCCGATCACCTGGCAAAATGCGCGTATCTGCCGAAAGTTGTATTATTGTTTTATTACGATAAATTGCACCAATTCTCAAACCATCTGATAAATTGAGCTCTGACAATGATTTTCCAACCAATGAAGACGTTTGCATCACTTCAGCCTCAATAATTTCTGCTTGACCATTAAAAACTGAGTGAACCGCACGAATACGTCCACGACGCATTTGTTGCAAAATTTTTGATATGGTAACGCTATGAGGATTAAGATACGCATCCACACCAACCGCACGACTAAACTCTTGGTAAGCAACATTGTTAATCAACACCATATTAGCTCTACATCCAAGCCTTTTAGCAATAATAGCACTTAAAAGATTAACCTGATCCTGATTTGTCAATGTAATTATTAAATCGGCTTGACCAATTCCAGCTTCCTGAAGAATCACTGGATCTAATACATTACCATATAAAACAGTCGTCTTTTCGAGTTGATCGGCAATTGTCAGCGCTCTCTCTCTATGTGATTCTATAATTTTTAATTTTAATTTATGTAAACGCTTTTCAATAGCCTGAGCAACATAAAGACCAATATGACCACCTCCTGCAATAATCATGCGGTGCGCATCCCGTTCTTTATGACCAAAAAGTCCAACTGCACGACGCATCTGATCACGGGCAGCAACAAGATAAGTCACATCACCAACACGTAATTCTGTCTCTGAGTGCGCTATCAATAATTCTGAACCACGTTTAATAGCGGTAACCGTTGTTCGAAGATCTGGAAAAAGCTCTGTTAATTGGTGCAAAGGCGTATTAATAACTGGACAATCTTCCATACATTCCAAAGCTAATGCAACAATATCGTCATTACAAAAATACAGCACATCTATTGTTCCAGGTAAAGCAATACGGCGTAGAACCATTTCCCCAACTTCAATTTCTGGCGAAATAACTACATCTATAGGGATACTCTCTCTGGCAAAAAGAGTCTTATAGCGTGGTTCTAAATAGGATTGTGAGCGAATACGTGCTATTTTTGTTGGAATGTTGAATAATGAATGTGCTACTTGGCAAGCTACCATATTAACTTCATCAAATAAAGTTACTGCAATCAACATATCAGCTTTATCTGCACCTGCTGCTAAAAGCACCTCAGGTCGTGAACCATGACCAACAAAACCTCTCACATCTAACGTATCACGAATTTTTTCAACCAATCTTGCTTCAATATCAATAACCGTAACATCGTGATTCTCAGCAGCCAAACGCTCTGCTATCCCATAACCAACCTGTCCCGCTCCGCAAATAATTACACGCATAACCTATGAAACTCCAAGTGCCTTAAGCTTACGGTGCAAAGCTGAACGCTCCATACCTATAAATTCAGCTGTACGCGATATATTTCCACCCAAGCGCCCAATTTGCGTTATTAAATACCTCTTTTCAAAGAGTTCTCGTGCTTCACGCAACGGTAAATCCATTATACTTTCATCTGCATTCACTTGAATATGAGGCAAAGAATTGCTCACTTCTGTAGGAAGCAACTCCGCTGTTATTGGACCATCACCATCACGCACAAGAATGAGAAGTCGTTCAATATTATTGCGTAACTGCCGCACATTACCGGGCCAAGCATGTGTTTGCAAAATAGAGATAACATCATCACTGATTTCACGCGGCTTAATACCAACTTGCTGCGATATTATTTTAACAAAATGATGAACAAGCTCTGGTATGTCTTCACGACGTGCAGAAAGCGGTGGAACAGAAACAGGAACAACCGAAAGACGGTGAAAAAGATCTTCTCTAAAGCGTCCATCAGCAATCAGATTTTCAAGATTTTGCGCTGTTGAAGAAATTATACGAACATCCACTTTAACACGTTTTGTGCCACCAACCCTTTCAAATGCCTGACCTGTCAAAACCCGAAGAATCTTACTTTGAGTTTCACGAGACATATCAGCAATTTCATCAAGATATAATATCCCTCCATGAGCTTCTTCTAATGCACCAATCTTACGTTCATTACCCTCCATTTCGTTACCAAACAATTCGATTTCCATTCTTTCTGGAACAATCGTTGCCGCATTTATTGTAACAAATGGCCCATTCGAACGTGCTGAACGCGCATGAATAACACGTGCCACCATCTCTTTTCCCGCACCTGAAGGACCAGTGATCATGATGCGACTATTGGTTGGCGCTACTTTTTCTATGACTTGACGTAAATGTTTCATAACGGACGATGTACCGAGCAATTCTAGTGTTTCGCTCGAACGCTTGCGCAATTCTAAAAGCTCACGTTTTAATTTTGAGTTTTCAAGAGTCCGTTCAGCAATTAATACAAGACGATCAGCTTTAAAAGGCTTTTCGATAAAATCATATGCTCCTCGTTTTATAGCAGAAACAGCTGTTTCAATATTACCATGCCCAGAGATCATAACCACTGGAAGAGCAGGATAGCGCGCTTTAATTTCATCAAGCAGTGCTAAACCATCCAGACGGCTTCCCTGTAACCAAACATCTAAAAAAATGAGCTTTGGAATACGTTCACTAATTTGCGCTAATGCTTCATCAGAATTACTTGCAACACGCGTTTCATAGCCTTCATCATCTAAAATACCAGAAACAAGTTCACGAATATCCATTTCATCATCAACAATTAAGATATCTGATACCATCCTTATTCCCCTATTTTATAATTTATAACTTGTGCAACACTATCCTGCTCAGCCCCATCCGCTGGAAATACCAAACGGATCATAGCACCACGACCTTCATAAAAATTTTTCGGAGCATCATATAATTCCATATAACCACCATGATCTTCAATAACTTTTCGCACAATGGCTAGTCCAAGCCCTGTTCCCTTTTCTCGCGTTGTTATATAAGGTTCTAATAATTTTTGCCTTTGCTCTTTAGGAAGTCCTTTACCGTTATCAATAACATCCACAACCAAGCGTTCTTCTTGACGATAAGAGCGTATAAAAATATGACCACGAATACCCTCCTCTCGTGTAACGGAGTCAATAGACTCGCTTGCATTTTTGATAACATTGCAAAAAGCTTGAACAATAAGACGGTTATCAAACGCACCTAAAAGTGGTACATTTCCTAAATCTTGCTCAAAATGAATATCATGTCGAGCAACTTCTATTAAAAAACATGCTTCACGTAGCAATCCGCGTATATCTAAAATATGCATTTTTGGTTTGGGCATACGTGCAAAAGAAGAAAATTCATCAACCATACGCCCAATATCCCCAACTTGCCGAATAATTGTATCGATACATCGCTCAAAAACTTCACGATCTTGTGTAATAGCTTTGTTATAACGTTTACGAATACGTTCAGCTGATAACTGAATAGGTGTAAGTGGATTTTTAATTTCGTGCGCAATACGGCGCGCAATATCTGCCCAAGCCGATGAACGTTGTGCTTCAACAAGGTCTGTAATATCATCAATCGTCAAAACCCAAGATTGTCCCCGTCCGTCATCCTCTTCCATAGTAATTTGCACATTACAAACACGTTCTTTCTCAGCAACACTCAAGGTCACTTGTTCACGATGATTTTTACGACCTAAAAAACGTGCTAATTTAAAAACTTCCCAAATTTCAGCACTTAACGACAAAAGATTGCATCCAATAACCTGTTCAGCACGAATCCCAAACATCGTTTCAATAGAACGATTGATAATTGTAACATCACCATTATCATCGATTCCAGCCACACCTGCTGTTACACCAGACAAAACAGCTTCAGAAAAACGTCGTCTTTCATCAATTTGATCACGAACTGTAATTAATTCATTGCGCCGATTTTTTAATTCACTTACCATGTAGTTGAAAGTTTTTGATAACTGACCAATATCCCCATCCCTCGCTCGTACTGGCACAAAGACTTCCATATTCCCAGAAGCTACATCATCAGCTGCACTAATAAGAAGGCGAATAGGACGCACCAAGCGATCAGCAACAGCAATACCAGCCCAAATAGCTGACAAAAATAAACTAAAGAAAAGACACAGATAAAGCATACCAAATGCAATTTGCGTCGGTAAGCGATTTTCATTTAAATCACGATAACGATCTGTATTAATTTCTGTTAAACGCAAAGCAGATAAAACGTCTTTATCAATGTCACGTACTAAATACAAAAATGTATTTGGTATATTGGTAAATTTTAAAATGATACCAAAATAATCGTGAACCCCGGGTTGAAACGAAAAAGGGCTCATACGCGTTGCCCGCTTGATAAGACTGGGTGGTGGGATAGGCAGATTATCCTCATCACCAAGATCACTCGATATAAAAACAGTTCCACTCGAACTTAACAAAAATGCGCCACGAAGATTGCGCCCTGCAGCATGACGCGTCAGTTGCATCCGATATTCAGCTAAATTACGCTCTAAAAGCTTTTTATTATCAAGTGCAAATGCCATAGTATAGGATAAATTTTTTAAATTTTGAAGCATTTCATCTGCATAAGCATTTGCTAAATCGATAGAAGAACTTACAATTTGCCGAGTTGTCGTATCAAACCATCGATCAAGTCCTAAATTAAGTGCAGGACCCGATACAAGAGCTACAGCAACAGCTGGAACTGTTGCAACAAGCGTAAACAATGAAATAAGACGTACATGGAGACGTGAGCCAGCACGTTTTAACCGCCAAGTACGAATAATGGGTATCATCTCGTAACAGACAATTACGACAAGCCCAAAAACCCAAATACTGTTAATCCCTATAAGAATGAATGTTACAGCTCTATTGGGAACAACAGGAGTTAATCCGATAAGAATAATAAACGAAATAGAAGCCGTTAGCAAAGCTAACACAATGATTGTAACACCTAAAAATGTATAGACTTTATTTAAGCGATACAATTCATCCCTATAGCTACCTTTATCTATATTTTGAAGATTCGTCACGGATGTTGTATTCATGATGAGCTTACGTTACTTTACCCTACTATTCCATATAACCCTTTGTGACAAAAATTGACAATACTAATACCACGTTTTAAATACAGCCCCTAACAAATGAAGAGAAAATTTTTACATTTTCCAGAATATCTTTAAAATAAAGCACGTCTGGTGATGCTTTATATAATATAGGAGGTGAGATGCGGTTAACCAAACAGACAAATTATGCCCTCCGGATGCTCATGTATTGTGCAGATAATCAAGGATCTTTGAGTCGTATTCCAGAAATTGCTAAAGCATATGCCATTTCCGAGCTTTTCTTATTTAAAATCCTTCAACCACTCGTTGAAGCAGGTTTTATACAAACAGTACGGGGACGTAATGGTGGCGTTAAATTGGCAAAACCTGCAACAGAAATTTCAGTAGCTGATGTTGTGAAAGTAACAGAAGATAACTTTTCCATGGCAGAATGCTTTGATACTGCAGAACCTAACTGCCCATTAATAGATTTTTGTGGCTTAAATACCGCGCTTAAAAAAGCCTTAAATGCTTTTTTTGAGGTATTATCAGTAACATCCCTTGCTGATCTGCAGAGACCATCTTTTCGAAGCCAATTTAAAATGAATAATCATGAAAACAATGAGCTGAGATAATATGAAAGGAGATTCATTATTTCTATTGCAGCTATAATATTAGCCGCGGGTCGTGGTGAAAGAGCAGGATATTCACAAAAAATTCCAAAGCAATACCGACTTTTAGGACAAGAGCCGGTTATTCGTCATACTGTACGTTGTTTCTTGCAAAATCCAGAAATCTCAACGACCATCTTAGTAATTCATCCAGAAGATCATCAAATCTGTGAGCAAGCTATAGCTGATTTTAAAGAGCACCTCATCATCGTTGAAGGAGGTAATACACGTCAAATATCCACTTTATGTGGGCTTCATGCACTTAAAAATATAAAACCCCAATATGTTCATATTCACGATGGTGCACGTCCCTTTATCGAAAAAAAGCTCCTCGAGAAAATCCATACCACCATTAGCCATCAAGAAGGTGTTCTCCCCGTTCTTTCCGTCTCTGATACGCTCAAACGTGTAAATAAAACACACCATGTTTTAGAAACAATTCCACGCACTAATCTTTACAGCGCACAAACTCCACAGTGTTTTCCATTTGAACGCATTTTAGCTGCCCATGAAAAAGCAAGACAAACCTGCGACCAAGAATTTACTGATGATTCAGCAATTGCCGAATGGTTTGGTATACCTATGCGTACCATCCTTGGAGATCCTAAAAATATAAAAATTACATGGCGCGAAGATTTTGATACAGCACATTTATATCTCCAGAAAAAAATGCAAATATTTCCTGATATCCGCACTGGAAATGGTTATGATGTTCATTCTTTCGAGGAAGGAACTTCTATCATATTATGCGGTATAAAAATTCCTTTCCATAAAAAATTAAGTGGGCATTCAGATGCTGATGTTGCTCTTCATGCACTAACAGATGCCCTTCTTGCTACTCAAGGAGCAGGAGATATTGGTACACACTTCCCTCCTTCTGATCCTCAATGGAAAAATACATCATCAGAAATTTTTCTTCGTCATGCCATTGATATTGTAAAAAAAGCAGGTGGACATATTACCAATGTTGATATCACACTGATCGCTGAAAATCCTAAAATTAACCCCTATCGTCATATAATGACAGAAAATCTTATGAAAATACTCACCATTTCACCTGATAGAATCTCTATCAAAGCGACAACGAATGAAAAGCTTGGATTCATTGGTCGCGAAGAGGGCATTGCTGCTCTTGCAACTGCTACCGTCCTTTACCTAGGAGAAATTCCCAAATGACATATTTTTGTGAAGAGCAAGCACATGCGGTTCTTACAGCTTGTCGCCAAAAAGGCTTGCTTTTAACAACCGTTGAATCTTGTACAGGAGGACTCATTGCTGCAAATCTTACCAATATTGCAGGGTCATCAGATGTGCTTGATTGTGGATTTGTTGTTTATTCAAACGAATCTAAAACACGTCTTGTCGGTGTGTGCGCCGAACTTATAAAGACATATGGTGCAGTTTCAAAAGAAGTCGCGATTGCAATGGCTGAGGGTGGATTAAAATATTCACAAGCTGGAATTGCAATTTCTGTAACAGGAATTGCGGGACCAAGAGGGGCATGTCTTGGTAAACCTGTAGGACTTGTGCATTTCGCAGTTGCTTACAAAAATCACAAAACCCTACATACAGAAATGTACTTCGGAAATCTTGATCGCAATGCTATCCGCTCTGCAACCGTTGAAAATGCCTTGAAAATGATCCTATCATCTCTTCAATAACATTCCCACATATCCAATTTCCAAATTTCATTTCACCAAAATTACAGTCCATGTTTTTTAAGATAATTTGTTACTTATCTCAATTGAGATACTGTAAAAATAAATAAAGATAATTTAAAAAAGCAATACTACTTTAAGCCATAATATTAAATGATTAGCTTTTAATTTAGCAAAAAGTAAAAGCCAAACAAACCTTCACAGTTATTTTCGATATTATGGACATCTTTGTGTATTATTATCTTAAAGTGTTGCCAGTCATTTATTTTTGAATTTTTGTAATCTACAAAAATTTTTCGGGTATAAATGAACGTGAAATTCTTGTTATGGTATCAGAATAAATCTACTTTGTGATTCAACGCCACGACAACTTTTATCAGCAATATCACCAAGAACAATTGAATCTTTCCCTTCAATTTTTTTAATAAATCCAAGGACAAAAATAACTTTAAGCGTTTCTCTTGGATCATTTGATGAGGTATGTTCTAGAGTAATGGAAATAGGATGTGGTCGAATTAGCTCTTCTTCATTTGTAACATCTATCATAAGCCAAAGTTTAAGCTCTTCCTGAGAAGGTATATGCGAATAACCCACAGTAAAAATTCCTTCTATTCCTTTTATAGTATCTCTAAAATCGATGCGCTTTAATCCATATCCCCCCACCGGTCCCTTATATTCTTCCTTATCACCATCATATGATAATGAAAAAAACGTAAATGGACTATCAGAAGGTAACTCAATGTAATTTATGTTAATTAATTGTTCTGTAGGATTATAAATGGTTAAGCCTACTTTAAAATACCCTCTATTCTCCTTTTTTTTTATGTAGTCATACAATCCACAAGAAGAAATCTTTAACTTATTTCCTAACCTTTTTTCTTCATATTCTTTACTTACCCACTTTTTCCATGAAACTGCATAACAACCAGTAAAAATGGCAGCACCAACAGAGCCAACAGCAGCAAGAACAGAGCTAACAGCAGTGAGGGTATCTTTATCTAGAAAGATATCTGCATACTCAAATGTCAACATATTGCACATACCTTTCTACTTTCTCTGCTTTTTTGAACTGATTATTTAAGTGACTTACACCTAACCGATTGAGCATCAACCATTCAAAAGTGAATAGTGAATATTGCAAAAAACTAAAAATTATAAAAACCCGATCTTATCATCTCAATATCAGCGTAAACACTGCTTTTATTACATAATTATTATCAATTATAATTATAATATTGATTGATAATAATAAAATATATAATTAGATTATATCCACATATTTTACAGTGCTGGAATATCTTAAGAAAACTTAAATATTTTATTATAAAATTTTCAAATTATGATAATTGAAAAATAATTTGTTATTAACGTAGTCTCATCAAATGTCATTATTATTGATTTTTTGACAGCTTCTTTAGAGAATTATTGTTGATTCACTAACGTATTATTATATTATTTCCGCTTAGTAATGATTAAAAGCTATATCTAATATTTTTAGATGAGAATATTAATTTTGGTCATGCCAACAAATAAAGAATGGAAATGTAATTGCGCAAATTACAAAATGCGATATTTATTATGCAACATTAACTAAACAAATTATGCTACTGGAGAGCCATAAATTTGATGCGCACGCATTTCAAAAGCATCGGTAAATTTATGAAAAGCAATATCAAACATTGAACCCATTATCAATCCAAGCATTTTGCTTTTAAATTCATAATCAATAAAAAATTCTACATTGCACGCATTTTTATTTTCAATGTGATGAAACATCCAACGGTTTTCAAGATACTTGAATGGACCATCAATATATTGAACCTCTATGAGATTTTTCTTCGGCTGGAGAAAAACTTGAGTCGTAAAAGTTTCTCGGATAACCTTATAGCCAACTGTCATATCAGCAAGAAGCAATGTTTTTTCCTCAGATTCTTTCCGAGAACGCACCACCAAAGCCTCACACATCGGTAAAAACTCTGGATAATGTTCAATATCTGAAACAAGATTAAACATTTCATGGGCGCTATGGGCAACTTGCCGATGTGTTGTAAAAGTCGGCATAATTACCTCTGTGAAGCGAATTTTTCATCTCGTGCTTTTTGCAAAATTGCAAAATCATCTCCTGCATGATGGGATGAACGTGTCAGAGGATTGGAAGCCATATGCAAAAAACCCTTCACTTTACCAATCTTAGCAAAAGACTCAAATTCTTCAGGAGGCACAAAACGAATAACTGGATGATGCTTTCGTGTAGGCTGCAAATATTGCCCAATTGTCATAAAGTCAACATCAGCAGAGCGTAAATCATCCATCAATTGAAGAATTTCATTTCGTTCTTCCCCAAGACCAACCATAATTCCTGATTTTGTGAAGATTGTTGGATCAAGTTCTTTAACGCGTTGCAGCAATCGGATTGAATGGAAATAACGCGCTCCTGGACGAACCTTTAAATATTTAGATGGAACTGTTTCCAAATTATGATTAAAAACATCAGGCTTGGCAGTAACAATAATCTCTAGAGCACCATCCTTATTACGAAAATCAGGTGTAAGAACTTCAATTGTTGTCTTAGGAGCTTTCCGACGAATAGCATAAATAACTTTTGCAAAATGCTGTGCACCACCATCAGCAAGGTCATCGCGATCAACAGATGTAATCACAACATGTCGTAACCCCATCTGCGCAACAGCATCCGCTACACGTTCTGGCTCATTATCATCAACTGCCAATGGAATACCTGTTGCAACGTTGCAAAAAGCACAAGCCCGTGTACATATCTCACCCAAAATCATAAAACTGGCATGCCGCTGGCTCCAACATTCACCAACATTTGGACAACCCGCTTCTTCACATACGGTCACTAATTTGTTGGCACGCACAATACCATGCGTTTCTTTATATACTTTTGATGTTGGTGCTTTTACACGAATCCAATCTGGTTTTTTCTGGACACTTGTATCAGGACGATGCGCCTTTTCAGGGTGACGCAGACGCCTATTCGTAACTCTATCAACAACCGTAACCATTTAAGCCTCTGTCTTGTAGATATGAAATGCCAATGAAAAAATCCAAAGCGCAGGATCTTTCATACAATCCAGCCATCAAGCATTTAAAACCTGACCATAAGCATCCAATACACTTTCTTTCATCATTTCCGACAATGTCGGATGCGGAAAGACGGTATGCATCAATTCTTCCTCGGTTGTTTCAAGATTCATGGCAATAACAAAACCTTGAATCAGCTCTGTTACTTCCGCCCCTACCATATGTGCACCAAGAAGCTGTCCTGTTTTTTTATCAAAAATAGTTTTCACTAACCCCTGATCTTCACCTAAAGCAATAGCCTTACCATTAGCTGCAAAGGAATAACGACCAACACGTATATCATAGCCAGCTTCTTTTGCCATTTTTTCTGAAAAGCCTACAGAGGCAACTTGCGGTGTGCAATATGTACACCCTGGAATTTTTCTCTTATCAAGCGGATGAGCACTCTTCAAACCTGCGAGGTGTTCAATACATATTACACCTTCTTCTTCTGCTTTATGTGCCAACATAGGAGGACCAGCTACATCACCAATAGCATAAATGCCCTCCACGCCTGTCCAACTCCATTCATCAGTTACAATGCATCCACGATCAGTTTTTATACCTAATGCTTCCAATCCAAGATTCTCAATATTACCCTGAACACCAATAGCTGAAATCAATCGATCAGCTGTAATTGTTTTTGTTTTATCTTTAACATCAATATGCGCAGTAATAGAATCAGAAGCTTTTTCAACTTTCGTTACCTTAGCTTCAGTAAGAATGCGAATACCTTTTTTCTCTAACTGTTTACGGGCAAACTCTGAAATTTCAACATCCTCAGCTGGCATAATATGAGGCATCATTTCAACAACAGTTACTTCAGCTCCCATATCATGATAAAAAGAGGCAAATTCAATACCAATTGCCCCAGACCCCATTACCAAAAACGACTTCGGCATTGTACGTGGGATCATAGCCTCAAAATAAGTCCAAATGAGCTTTCCGTCTGGCTCAATACCAGGAAGAGAACGAGGACGTGCACCAGTTGCAATAATTACGTGCTTTGCTTGATAAATCCCCTCTCCTAACGTTCCTTTAGGTACTGGATTTTGCGGTTGCATAATCGGTTTAGATGATGAAGAAACCATAATTTCTGCAAGCTGGCTCCCTTTAGCTTCTTTAGTGAGCTTTGCCTCTCCCCAAATAATATCGATTTTATTTTTCTTCATGAGAAAACCAATACCAGCATTTAAACGCGCTGAAACTCCACGCGAACGTGCCACAATATCTTTGATGTTTGCCTCAATGGAACCATTAAGCTTTAAGCCATAATCATTTGCACGTTCAGCAAAATGCTTCATTTCTGCCGAGCGTAAAAGTGCCTTTGTTGGAATACAACCCCAATTTAAGCAAATCCCACCCAAATGTTCACGTTCAACAATTGCCGTCTTAAAACCACACTGCGCTGCACGAATTGCAGTTACATATCCGCCAGGGCCCGAACCAATCACAATTACATCATAAAGATTCGCCACAGTAATTCCTCCATAGATATACACAAACGGATATGCATTTTCTGAGCTTAAAACCAAAAATTAACATGACAAAATTTGCCCGTATCTTTACTAAAAGCTTCACGTAAATGCCTTTATCAAATCAGCAAAAGCAGAAACATTGCCATTCGAGCTTTTTAAATCTGCTTTTATCATACCAATCACCACTCTCACACAATTCTGTGAGGCACTTTTAAACAGCTTAAACTAACATTGCTAACGGATTTTCAATTATTTTCTTAAAAGCTCGAGCAAGCTCCGCCGCTAATGCACCATCAACAGCACGATGATCAACAGAAAGTGTAACCGACATAACTGTCGCAACTCCTAATGCACCATTCTTAACAACTGCACGTTGTTCACCTGCGCCAACGGCAAAAATCGTTGCGTGTGGTGGATTGAGAATGGCAGAAAAGCTTTTCACACCATACATTCCCATATTTGATACAGCTGTTGTTCCTCCCTGATATTCTTCCATTTTTAATTTACGCTCACGCGCACGCTTTGTAAAATCTTTCATTTCATTAGAGATTACTGATAAAGATTTTTCTTCTGCATGACGAATAATTGGCGTAATTAATCCATTTGGAACAGAAACAGCAACCCCAATGTCACAGTGCTTGTGATGAAGTATTCCTCCTTCAAGCCAAGACACATTAGTATCGGGAATAGCTTTTAAAGAAAGCGCTACAGCTTTAATAACCATATCATTAACTGAAATTTTATAAGCTGGCTTAGACCCTTCTTGCGTCTTAACCATTGGCACACAAGCATTCAGTTGCGCACGTAATTCTAATAAAGCATCAAGTTCACAATCTACCGTCACATAAAAATGTGGTACTTTTTGCTTTGATTCAACCAAACGTTTAGCGATTGTTTTACGCATATTATTATGGGGGATGAGTGTATATTCATCCTCTTTGAAAAGTTGCAGTATCTGTTTATCAGAAGCATCTGCAACTACTGACTGCCCAATTTGTGATGAAGAAAAATCTCCACAAGTACCATCACTTACGGCTTTTTCTACATCGCGCTTAATAATACGTCCATGTGGACCGCTACCAGAAATAAGCGATAAATCAAGACCCGCCTGAGCTGCTAATCGCCGAGCCAAAGGAGACACAAAAAGACGTATATCCTTTTTATCTTTCTGCATGAATTGCTGTGACGGCAATAAGTTGGATATTGGTGTCATCTTTGAATCTATCTGTTTCACATCCTGCGATTCTTTGACTGCAAAAGAAGAAGAAACCTCTTCTGAAATCTTTGCAGCCTCAGCTAAGTCTTCACCTTCTTCAGCTAAAACAACAATTAAAGTATTAACTTTAACTCCTTGCGTTCCAGCAGGAACAACAATTTTAGCAACCGTTCCTTCATCAACGGCTTCTACTTCCATTGTTGCCTTATCCGTCTCAATTTCAGCAATAACATCACCAGAGGAAACCTTATCTCCCTCCTTAACATTCCATTTGGACAAATTCCCTTCTTCCATCGTAGGAGAAAGCGCAGGCATTGTAATCTTAATGGACATAGTGCTTTCCTCCGTTATGCTCTGTAAGTTACAGCCTTAACGGCTTCAATGATTTCAGTAATGTTTGGTAAAGCCAATTTCTCAAGATTAGCAGCATAAGGCATGGGAACATCCTTACCAGAAATTGTAGCAACTGGCGCATCAAGATAATCAAAAGCCTGCTGCATAACACGTGTTGCAATTTCAGTTCCAACAGATGACTGAGGATATCCCTCCTCAATTGTCACCAAACGACCTGTCTTTTTGACTGAAGCAAGGATCGTTGGCAAATCCATCGGACGAATGGTTCGTAAATCAATCAATTCAACATCAACACCAAGTTTTTCAATCTCTGGTAATGCTTGAAGCGCATAATGCATCCCAATCCCACACGCTACAATCGTAACATCTTGACCAGACTTATGAATACGTGCCTTGCCAATAGGCAAAATAAAATCATCTATTTTAGGAACATCAAATTGATGACCATACAAAATCTCATTTTCAAGGAAAATAACAGGATTGTCATCACGAATAGCAGCCTTCAGCAAACCTTTTGCGTCAGCAGCACTGTAAGGCATGACAACTTTAAGACCGGGGACATGACTGTACCATGCAGCATAGCACTGAGAATGTTGAGCACCAACACGCGCAGCCGCACCATTGGGACCACGAAAAACCATGGGAGCAGACATTTGCCCACCAGACATATAACGGGTTTTCGCTGCTGAGTTAATAATTTGATCAATTGCCTGCATAGCAAAATTAAATGTCATAAACTCGACAATGGGACGTAACCCTCCAAATGCAGCACCAACAGCCAACCCTGCAAAACCATGCTCTGTTATTGGTGTATCAATAACTCGGCGCGCACCAAATTCTTCTAATAAACCTTGGCTTACTTTATAAGCACCTTGATATTGCGCAACTTCTTCTCCCAACAAGAAAACCATTTCATCACGTCGCATCTCTTCAGCCATCGCCTGATTAAGTGCTTCACGCACCGTCATTGTATCCATTTGAGTCCCTATTGGAATATCGGGATCAGAAGCAATATCCAAAGTAGGAAGCTCTGGAGTTGATAAAGAAAGGGAAGAAGATCCTTCCCCAGACTTTTGATGAGCAGCTTGAGAATCTAAAGTATCGCCAATCTGCAAAATATTCTCAACACTTTCACCTTCTTCTAATAATACCGCAATAACGGTGTTAACCTTCACTCCTTCAGAACCTGTAGGCACAAAAATTTTACCAAGAGTACCTTCATCAACAGCTTCTACTTCCATCATTGCCTTATCAGTTTCAATTTCAGCAATCACATCCCCAGAGCTCACTTTATCGCCTTCTTTCTTGAGCCACTTAGACAGTTTACCTTCTTCCATCGTTGGTGAAAGCGCCGGCATCAAAATATTAATGGACATACTTGCTCCCCTCGCATTACACTAAAATATCAGTATAGAGCTCAGAAACATCTGGCTCTTTATCACTTTGAGCAAAGTCTGCCGCATCAGCAACAATTGCACGCACCTCCTTATCGATAGACTTTAAATCATCTTCGCTCGCAAAACCTTGTTTAAGAATCCGACTTTTCACCTGATCAATTGGATCGTGCTCACTTTTTATTTTCTGAACTTCTTCTTTTGATCGATATTTTGCCGGATCAGACATAGAGTGACCACGATAGCGGTAAGTTTGCATATCAAGAATGATTGGTCCTTGACCTGAACGCGCCCAAGAAATTGCTTCATCAGCAGCTCCTTTTACCGCGCGAACATCCATGCCATCAACAATGATACCCGGAATTTCAAAAGAAAGACCACGACGAGAAAAATCAGTTTCTGCAGATGCACGCGCAACCGATGTCCCCATAGCATACTGATTATTTTCGATAATATAAACAACAGGAAGCTTCCAAAGCGAAGCCATATTAAAACTTTCGTAAACCTGCCCTTGATTTGCAGCACCATCACCAAAGTAAACTAGTGTCACGTTATCTTTGCTAAGATACTGATTCGCAAGTGCCAAACCTGTGCCAATTGGAACCTGTGCACCAACAATACCATGCCCACCATAAAAATGTTTTTCTTTAGAAAACATATGCATCGAACCTCCCTTTCCCTTGGAAAAGCCGCCCTGACGCCCTGTTAACTCTGCCATTACTCCACGTGGACTCATACCAACCGCTAACATATGGCCATGATCACGATAAGAAGTAATCACCTGATCACCTTCTTTTGTAGATTTCAGTGTTCCAGTAACAACAGCTTCCTGCCCAATGTAAAGGTGACAAAATCCACCAATAAGACCCATGCCATAAAGTTGCCCCGCTTTTTCCTCAAAACGACGAATCAAAAGCATTTCGCGATAGGCATCAACTTCTTCTTCTTTTGTAAAATTAGCGACTTGTGCTATTTTTGCGGTATTTGATGCAAGATGTGCTACCGACGCAGAATTTTTTTTAAGCCGTTCTGCCATATTGAACTCCCTTTTATGATTATTTAGGAATAACCTTTACGGACAAAAGTTACAAGTATTATCAATTATTATCAATTTTCTTAAACAATATCATAAAGAATTGTTTTAAAATAAACGATTTTTAATCATTTTTAATATCGTTAAGGGGATTTAAAATTGTCAATTCATTTGACTTAGAAAAGTTTAAATTTTTCCGAACATACTCATCTAGCATATCTTTTTCAATAGACCCATCGCGTAAAAGAGAAATATGCTTCTCAATTGATATACGTTCTGCTTTTATTTTATGAAGCTCTTCTTCCAATTCAGCGATATGCTGATTAACTTTACTGCGTGAATACAATCCATACTCACCATGATAAATATGATAACTGAAATAGCTCAAAACTCCCACTGTTATAAGTGGGAGCACAAAGCGCGCTTTAATCGATCTGCGTTTCTGTTTTGTCCACATAAAATAGCACAGTCTTTTTTAAATACTCTCATTAACTATGCATACTTTTCATTAATGCCTTCTTACCAAATCTCCACATTTAAGTAATTTACGCTCACTCCTTCGCCCCCCTCTACTACACAAAAGTATATCCTCACTTTTGGCATTTTATAACAGCATATAGGCTTATTAATTTGTGATTTTATCTCCATTTTTTTTAGAAAATCTTCCAGCCACAATGACTATAAAATCAATAATTGCCCAAATTCCACTAATAACCAATCCTACAACTGATAAAGAAAGAATAAGCATTAAAATACCTGTCCAAAATTTACCAACCATAAAGCGATGAACACCAAATATACCAGCGAACCAACAAATAAGTGCAAGCATTACCTTTAATTGTTCTGGCTGCTGCTTCAACAATGGAAAGACAGAATTAACAGCGTCACCTTCACACACAAAATCAACAGCATCACCAATGTTCGGTGGATTTTTTCCTGACCAATCCCAAGTTGCAAATTGATAGCGCTTACCATCATCACCTGAAACGAGGTAAATCCCTTGATCTTGGCTAATAATCACACCTCTCATCTTTACCACCTATAAATAATTGCTACCTTAATTAATAATAAGATAGTTAAATTAATAATCTTTAAATTATGAATTCATCCCCACTTTTATTCAAACTCTCCAGACACAATAAGTATCAAATCAATAATTATCCAAATCACAATAGTAAACAACCCGATAATTGATAAAGAAAAAAGAATCATTAAAATTCCCGTCCTAAACTTACCAATCATAAAGCGATGGATACCAAATGCCCCTAAAAATAAACAAACGATCGCAAGCAGCAACTTTGATTTTTCTCCCCGTTTTTTCAACAATGGAAAAACAGAATTAACAACATCATCCTCACACAAAAAATCAACCGTACCTCCACACTTGGGTGATTTTTTCCTAACCAATCGCAAATCACAAATTAATAATGCTTATCATCACCACCCAAAACAAGATAAATTTCTTGATCTTAGCCTGTAATCACACCTCTCATCTTTACCACCTATAAAATCACTGCTCATAAATTAATAAGATAGCTAAAGTTAACAAACATCTTAATTGGTAATTTTATCTCCACTTTTATTTGGGAATTTATCAATTTATAATAAGTGTAAAATCAATATTCATCCAAATTTGACGAACAACCAACATCACAAATGATAAATAGAAAAAAAAATTTAAATTTTCTAATTAAAGAAAAAATAAAAATTGAAATACTTGACAAAGAGAGAATTAGCATTATAGCTCCCGTTTTAGTCTCACCAACCATAAAATGGTGAATACCCAATTCCCCCCCCACAAAAAGCACATGAGCGCAAGCACTACTCTTGTGCGTATTGTTGATTGACTTGACTGTTTCTTCAACCACGGAAGAATAGAACTAATAGAATCATTCTCACACACAAAATCGACGGCATCGCCATACTTTGGTGTTTTTTTCCCTAACCAATTGCAAATTAATAACGCTTACCATCATCACCTGAAACAAGATAAGTTCCTTAATCTTGATTAATAATCACGCCCCTCATCTTTATCTCCTATAAAGTTGCTGCTCATTGTCATGGATAAAGCAACTAACTCTAACAGATTTTATCCCCATTTTTGTCTGTAAAATTTCCAGATATAATAAGTATCAAATCAATGAATACCCAAACCCAACTAATAAATACTCCAAACAATGTTATAGTTAGAATAAGCATTAAAATACCCGTCCCAATTTTACCAACCATAAAGCGATGAATACCCAATGTACCAAAACAGAGACAAATGACCGCTAGCAGTAGTTTGGAGTGTCCTGACTGTTGATTCGACAACGGAAAAACAGAACTAATAGCATCACCTTCACACACAAAATGAACAGGGTCACCAACCTTCGGGGAGCTTTTTCCTGACCAATCCCAAGACTCAAACTGATAACGCTTATCATCATCACCTGCAACGAGATAAGTCCCCTGATTTTTACCAATAATTACACCTTTCATCTTTACCCCTCTATAAAATTTTCATCTGTATATCACTAATAAATAATTAAACAATATCGGAATCTTACATTTTATGTTCATAATCATTAACGATGCAAATCACCAGCATAACATGCCTGCGCTCCTAGCATTTCTTCAATGCGAATAAGCTGATTATATTTTGCTAATCTATCTGAACGTGCAAGTGAACCAGTTTTAATTTGCCCACAATTCGTCGCAACAGCAAGATCGGCAATGAAAGTATCCTCCGTTTCGCCTGAGCGATGAGATATAATGGCACGATAGCCTGCTTTATGAGCTGTTTCCACGGCATCAAGAGTCTCGCTTAATGTGCCAATCTGATTAACTTTAATAAGAATAGAATTGGCAACACCCTTTTTGATACCATCACACAAACGTGCTGAATTTGTTACAAACAAATCATCGCCAACAAGCTGACACTTCCCACCAATTGAGTCAGTGAGCAATCTCCAACCTTCCCAATCATCTTCAGCCATTCCATCTTCAATTGTGATAATAGGGTAAGTTTCAATGAGTTGAGATAAATAATCTACCTGCTCCTGAACATCACGACACTTTCCTTCACCTTTATAAAAATATGAACCATTTTTGTAAAATTCTGTTGAGGCACAATCTAAACCAATAGCAATTTGTTCCCCTGGTTTATACCCACATGCTATTATAGATTCTATAATAAAATCAATTGCTTGCTCAGCATTTTTAAATTGAGGTGCAAAACCACCCTCATCACCAACATTGGTATTATAGCCTGCATCTTGTAAACGTTTTTTCAATATATGAAAAACTTCAGCACCATAACGGACCGCTTCTTTCAGTGTAGATGCTCCTACAGGAATAATCATAAACTCTTGAAAATCAATCGGGTTATCAGCGTGTACACCACCATTAATAATATTCATCATTGGCGTGGGAAGAACATGTGCTTGTGTACCGCCAATATAACGATACAAAGGCAAATGCAATGATTGCGCTGCTGCTTTCGCAACAGCCAATGAAACGCCGAGAATAGCATTAGCGCCAAGACGTGCTTTATTTGGCGTTCCATCCAAAGCTATCATTGCTTGATCAATGGCTATTTGATTTCTTGCATCTCGCCCACCTAATTCTTCAAAAATCTCGCCATTGACTGCAGAAACTGCTTTTTCAACTCCCCTCCCCTGATAGCGCATACCACCATCACGAAGTTCTACCGCCTCATGCGTCCCTGTTGATGCCCCTGAAGGAACAATAGCGCGACCAAAAGCCCCATCTTCTAAATGAACATCAACCTCTACCGTTGGATTCCCTCGGCTATCAAGCACTTCACGCCCAATAATGTCGACAATTACACTCATGTGAAGTTCCTTATCTAATAAAAATCTCGATTCATCTTAAACGCTATAATAATGAAATATCCTCTATAATGTATATTCAATTCATCTTCTTTGCCAAATGATCAAATTCCATTAAATTCTCAAGCAATCTTCGTAAATTATCAATTTTAATCATATTAAGTCCATCAGAGGGAGCATTATCTGGATCCTGATGTGTTTCTAAGAAAATACCTGCAACCCCAACAGAAACAGCCGCACGTGCTAAAACTTCAACAAACTGACGCTGCCCACCAGACGAATCACCCTTGCCACCTGGCTCCTGAACAGAATGCGTTGCATCAAAAATAACAGGAGCTCCAAATGAACGCAAAATAGGCAATGAACGCATATCAGAAATCAGTCGGTTATAACCAAATGAAGTACCCCGCTCACACAGCATAACGTTAGGATTACCGCTTTGAGTAACTTTTTTTAAAACATTTTCCATATCCCATGGAGCCAAAAATTGACCTTTTTTAATATTGATAACACGCCCTGTTTTGGCTGCAGCCACCAAAAGATCTGTTTGACGACATAAAAAAGCAGGTATTTGCAAAACATCTACCGTTGAAGCAACGACCATACACTGTTCTTGCGTGTGTACATCAGTTAATACTGGACAATTGAATTCTTGCTTTAAATCAGAAAAAATATCCATTGCTTTTTCAAGACCAATACCACGTGCTGCATTAAGAGACGTTCTGTTAGCTTTATCGTAACTGGATTTATAAACAAACCCAATACCAACTTGATCCGCAATTGTTTTAATTCGACCCGCCATTTCAAAAGCATGATCCCGACTCTCCATCTGACACGGACCCGCAATTAATGAAAGAGGCGCTTTATTTGAAAAAATAACATCTCCAACATTAATAATAGCATTTGATTTAAACATTTATTCCTCAAAAAAGTGAATAACAAAATTTACAAGCTAAACCAATCGGCTCTGTTCTACAGTCGCTTTAATAAAAGAAGCAAAAAGCGGATGTGGATCAAATGGACGTGATTTTAGTTCTGGATGATATTGAACACCAATAAACCAAGGGTGATCTGCATACTCTATCGTTTCTGGCAAGGCACCATCTGGAGACATTCCAGAAAAAATCAAACCACACTGTTCAAGCTTCTCTTTATAATCAATATTTACTTCATAACGATGACGATGCCGCTCAAAAATCTTTGTCCTTCCATAAATTTGAGCGATATGACTACCTTCTTTTAATTCAGCTGCAAAAGCACCAAGCCGCATTGTACCACCAAAATTTTCACATTTTGTACGCTTCTCAAGAACACCCTCTTTAAACCACTCTGTCATTAACCCTACAATCGGATTTTGTGTTTCATGAAATTCACTTGATGAAGCATTCTCAATATGTGCAATGTTGCGCGCAGCCTCTATACAAGCTAACTGCATTCCAAAGCAAATACCTAAAAACGGAATTTTACGCTCCCGCGCAAATTGAATTGCTTGGATTTTACCTTCTGCACCACGCGCTCCAAAAGCACCAGGAACCAAAATTCCATGAGCTTTTTGTAAATACGGCACAGGATCCTCTCTTTCAAAAAGCTCCGCATCAATCCACTCAATATTAACTTTTACTTTATTAGCCAATCCACCATGCGCAATCGCTTCGGTAAGAGATTTATAAGCATCTTTCAAGCCCGTATACTTTCCAACAACTGCAATTGCCACCTCTCCTTCAGGATGATGGATCCGATGTGCAATATCTTTCCAGCGATCCATTTTTGGTTTAGGTGCTGGATCAATTCCAAAAGCGTACAGAACTTCTGAGTCTAAGCCCTCGTTATGATATGCTATAGGAACATCATAAATTGTTGGCACATCCAATGCCTGAATAACTGCGCTCGGACGCACATTACAAAAAAGGGATAATTTGTATCGTTCTGTTTCTGGAATAGATCGATCTGCACGCACCAACAAAATATGAGGAGCAATCCCTATTGATTGCAACTCTTTAACGGAATGCTGAGTAGGTTTGGTTTTTAACTCACCTGCTGACACAATATAAGGCATCAATGTAAGATGCACATAGACAACACTTTGCCTTGGTAACTCATTTTGAAGCTGACGAATCGCTTCAAGAAAAGGCATTGCTTCAATATCACCAACAGTTCCACCTATTTCACACAAAACAAAATCAAACTCTTCATTTCCTGTCGTAATGAATCTCTTAATTTCATCTGTAACATGAGGAATAACTTGAACTGTTGCCCCCAAATAACCACCACGTCGTTCTTGTTCAATGATATTGCGATAAATACGCCCTGTTGTAATATTGTCTTGGCTATTCGCAGAGCATCCAGTAAAACGCTCATAATGACCAAGGTCAAGATCCGTTTCTGCACCATCATCAGTAACAAATACTTCACCATGTTGGTAAGGTGACATTGTGCCTGGATCAACATTTAAATAAGGATCAAGTTTGCGAAGCCGCACGCGATATCCACGCGCTTGCAACAATGCAGCTAAAGCTGCCGCTGCAATCCCTTTTCCAAGGGAAGAAACCACACCACCAGTAATAAAAACATAACGTGCCATGGGCTTATGGTGATAAGCAGTTTATGATGGTTTTTCCAGTAAAAAATGCAAAAAAAATAGTTTTTCTTCATAAAAATAAAAAAAGGTGAAAAATCACCTTTTTAAAATCCGTATTATCTTGAAAAAACTATTTCTCATCGTTATCGGAAATTGGATTCTCAAGCAGTGGTGGAACTGGATTTTCAGCTGCAGGATCTACAGATTCATTTTTTTCTTGAGGAGACACTGAAACACCACCAAGTTGTTCAAGAATAGAAGGCTGAGACCCACTTTCTGACGATGCAGCTCCCGCTTTATTTGTTGAGTCTTGCTCTGCATTAACTGGAATACGCTTGAGAATATCAGAACTAGAGTTTGATATATTTCCAACCACGATCAGTGCAATGGATACCACAAAAAAACAAAACGCCAAGATTGCTGTCAAACGCGTCAATGCGTTTTTAGCCCCACGCGTCTTCATAAGCCCCGAACCACTATTAACGCCAAGCCCACCGCCCTCTGAAGGCTGAAGCAATACAACGCCAACCAAAGCAATAACAACCAAAAAATGAATAACAATAAGTACTGTTTGCATAAACCCTACTCTTTAAATAACTATTTATGGCTGTTTACACATAAATTACACACAAGCCAAGAGAGAACAAGATTTCTTCATTGTAATTTACGATAAACATCGCAAATAGCTAGAAAATCAACCGCTTTTAAACTTGCCCCCCCGACTAAAGCACCATTCACATGCGCAACGCTTAAAAGCTCTAATGCGTTAGATGCTTTCACTGACCCACCATAAAGCAAACGCATCTTGGATCCTTCATCACCGAAACGAGAACGCATCTTATGGCGAATAAACTCATGCACTTCTGCCACATCTTCTATAGTTGCTGCATTGCCTGTACCTATAGCCCATACAGGTTCATAAGCAATGATCGTATTTTGCGCTGTTGCGCCATCTGGTAAAGATCTCTCAAGTTGGCGTGAAAGAACATCCAATACCTTATTATTTGCACGCTCTTCCAATGTTTCACCAATACAAACAAGAGCCACAAGACCTGCTCGCCACGCTGCTTGCACTTTAGTACAGATAACTTCATCACTTTCATAATACACCGTGCGACGTTCTGAATGTCCAATAATGACATGACTTGCTCCTGCTTCTTTTAGCATAAAAGCTGAAATATCCCCAGTATAAGGACCACTATCATCAAAATGACAATCTTGCCCTCCTAAAAAAAGATTTTCCCCCTCCAGTGTATCAAAAGCACGTGACAAAAGCGTTGCGGGAACACAAATAAGCGCCTCCAATAAACAACCTAAATCAGAGCTAATAGCAGCAGCAATAGCGCGTAATTCCCCAAGAGACTCACCAGTCCCTTTCATTTTCCAATTTCCAGCAATCAAAGGCCGAATGTTTGGAGACATGTCTTTACCTCAAAAGCTATCACAACACATTATTTACCCTTAAATATCAAATTATAAAACGAAAGCAAGTCTTTCAGCTTGCATCTTCAGCATCTTTATTGCAGATTTCCTTACTGCTTTGATGATAATTGTGCCAACAAATGGAGCTGAATAATGCTTGACGTTATAAGAAACGCCACCAAATCTTGGATTGCCAGAACTTTTCTCGCTATTTTGCTCTTATGCTTTATTCTTTTATGGGGGGTCCCACAATTACATACGCAAGATGAAAGGGATCTTATCACTTCTGGAAAATCCACAGCAACTATTGATGATTATCGCCTCGCACTCGCTGATCAAAGCGCACATTTAGCACGCGCTTTTTATTTGGGACGAATATTTACACCAAGCGAAATGCAACAATATAAAATTCCTGCTTTTGTTTTCAATCAGCTACAACAAGATGTGCTATTTGATGAACAAGTGCGAAAAATGAAAATTAGTCTTTCAAAAGATGCAATCGCCCATATCATTGGCGCTGATAATATGTTTCAAAAAAATAGTGCCTTTAATCCAAACTTATTCCATAACTACCTTCAGCAATTACATATTAGCGAAAATGATTTCCTTGATTATTACGCCAAAAAGGAGAAACGTAATCAACTCATTTTGGCTTCTCTGTCTGGTATGAAGGCACCAGATCTCTTTTATAAAGCACTCGCTCTTTATCAAGAAGAAACTCGTATCGCAGATTATCTCATTATTGATCTAAAAGAAAAAGCAACAATTGCTAATCCAGATCAAGAAATATTGCAAAAATGGTTTGAAACTCATAAAAATCAATTTCGCGCTCCAGAATACCGTACTGTTTCTTTATTATCTATGAAACTTGCTGAGTTTATAAAACCACAAGATATCTCAACTGATGAGGCTAAAACCTATTATACTCAAAATGCATCACATTTTATTGATCCTGAAAAGCGTATCATTGAAGAATTACGGTTTTCCACACGTGAAGCTGCTGATAATGCAGCAAAAAAAATAGCTGATGGACTGAGTTTTGATGACTTGGTGAAAGCTGAAAAAAAGACTCTCAATGACATAACAAAAGGGCCTTTGACAAAAAATGAATTGCCTAATTATTTGGGATCTGAGGTTTTTGAACTCAAACAAGGGCAAGTTAGTGCTGTAATCAATGATTTACAAGGACCTGTAATCATTCGCGTTACGCATATTGCACCTTCAAGCCCTATCCCCTTTGAAAAGGTAGAAGAGACTATCCGTCAAACACTTGCCAAAAGTCGTGCAGCAGATGATATACGGAACAATTATACGACAATTGAAAATGCTCGTTTTGAAGGAGCCTCTCTCAAAGAACTTGCTGACCAATATAAATTGCCTCTGCATACAGTTACCATTGATAAAACAGGAAAAACAATTGAAGGTACAGTACTTACGGATTTACCTCAAAAAGATATTTTACTGAATTCCATTTATCAATCAAATGAAGGAACTGATCTTGATCCTCTTTCTTTTCAAGAAGGTGGATATCTTTGGTATAAAGTAGATGCGATCATCCCAGCTCGTGATAAAACACTTGAAGAAGCTAAACAAGAGGTTCTTACCCAATGGAAAAGTGAAGAAATTCAACGCCTTCTTGATGAAAAAGCTAAAGATATTCTCAAACAGCTCAATGAAGGAAAAAATCTTGATTTTCTTGCACATAAGCTTGGTATTACAAAACAAACGACACAAGCCTTACGGCGCCAAGACTCATCTGAAATCTTCGGATCTGAAGGCATTAAAGCTTTATTTTTGGGTCCAAAAGACTATTACGGCATAGTAAAAGGTTTGGATCTAACCAGTCGTATCGTTTATCAAGTAAAGGCCGTTACTATACCTGAAGATATCACCGCTCATACACTTTCACCTGATATCCGTACCAATATAGATAAGATGATGAGAGAAGACTTAAAGTTAGAAATGCTCAAAGTTGCGAATAAGGAACACCCTTTGAAAATTAATAGTACTAACTATCATCAAATCTTAAATGCTCTTCAGTGAAAATATTACAAGCAATTTTAATATTTATTGAATAAAATGATTAAGAACACTTCTTTTACAGTGAGAAAAAATAGATTTTTTCTTTACGAGTATCAAGATAAATGACGTCTGTATAAATTAGTGGGATTTTTTACAAATTCACAGACTTGCAGAAAAAAGTGAAACTTGAAATATAATTTCTTCAGTGCATTTAAAAGTGCTGTTTTTTTTAAATTATCATGCCCATGTTATGTCATGGCACGTAAAAATTACTTATGGCTTCACGGTTTATCCGCAGCCATAACTTTTTTGTAGTTGATAAAGATATTTTTTTCATCAAAATAAAAGATACATTTCATCAATAAAGTAAGTTATACTGCACACATTGAGCTGCTGAGGATTAAAACCTAAGTTATAACAAAAAATGGCTCATATATTATATAAATTTAATCTTATGTTTTGCATTTTTTAAATCAATTATTGATATATGATACACTAAATGGGTGCGCATTATTTTTAACACCATAAGTCTAATTTTTAAAAATTTTGAGATCACCCTAATCAACTTGTCAGCATCATTTTTTGGATAACAAGAGTAACGGGTATAACTTTATAACATTGCCCGTACCTTCAATACAAAAAATTTACTTGCATTTTTATTGCTCCCTCCCTTCTTAATAACACACTCTTTTATCCTTATAATATTTTTGGGAGATTCCCACTCATCGCTACTTTTGTTATCAACCAATAGCGATGAAGCAATGGTAAAGTTGCACTCTCTTGAAAAACTGCCGCCCCCAACTGCATTGCTTTTTGAAGAGATCTTGGCACAATTGCTAATGGGAGAAATGCTGGTTTGAGCGTTTTAGGCAAAGTAATAGAACATTCATAAAACTTAGTATAATGCTCTTGCGATAACGCTACCACAGCTTCAATGATGTAGCGCTTTTGTTCATCATTAATACGATTAGACTCGAGCTCTTCCCTATCCATTCCTACAGCTTTTAGCATCTCAACAGGGAAATAATATTGATACCGCGATCGCATAAATGACAAAAGACGCAATACTCCACTTAATAACTGAGCAAATCCTCCATGTTTACAGGCATCCGTAAAATTTTGTGCCGCATCAAAATCTAATATCTGACAAGAAAGCTTTAAAATTATACTTGTTGTCTTATTACAATAAGCTTCAAGATCATGAATAGTTGCTATCGGATCTTTATAAAGATCCAAAATTTGTGCATCACAATAACGTAAAAAATCCGACTTCGGTAAATTAAAAAGAGAAATTGCAGTAAACAAATCATTCAAAATCGGATTTCTTTCGCTATTTCGTATCTCACCGTTAGCGATAGAATCATACCACCAGCGAAGTCGCATTTCACCAATAAGTGGATCATGCACACTTTCGCGAACACGAGAAATTTCTGCATTAAAAGCGTAAAGAGCGGCTAATGCACTGCGCTTTTTTTTAGGCGCAAATAAAACCGACATATAACGATCACGATCTGTAGCACGTAAAATATCAAGACAATAGGGAAGAAAATTTATCATTCTACCGCGCTTATCAATTTATTTTTTTCTATAATTAACATTTTGATTTTATTTATGTTTTTTAAAGGTGAGGGATACATAAATAAAGGTGAGGGAATAAGATTTTCAAATATACCTTCGTAAAATATCTTTCTTATCTAAATAAATCTGAATGCGTACCTGTCCTCTCAAAATGGACATGTTCATCGTCAACTATATAAATCAATAACCAATCGGGTTCTATATGAATATCTCGACGAGGCTTCCAGTTTCCTTGTAAAGGGTGGTCATTTAATATAACTGGCAATTGCTGCTTCTCGACCAAAAGCTTTATAACCGCTAAAAGCTTTCGAATATCTTTGCCACGCTTTTTTTCTCGTTTTACATCCTTTTTAAATTTTTTTGAGTAGCTCACTGAACGCATGGTTAAATATCCAGTTGCTTACACAAGTCAGCAATATCTTTAGCATGAAAAACATCTTCGTTTCTGTCTGTTTTGTAAAAAGTTTCAAGCGTCTCCTCATTAGGTATCTTGTTATTTTCAACATAGATACGAATGAGATCACGTAAAATTTGAGATGCAGGACGGTGTTTTCTTTCAGCTATAGACATAAACGCATTTTTTAGGTTTGTATCTACTTTGGTTGCTATAAGTTCACTTTTTGCACTCATAATATCTATCTCCTTTGCAATCTGCACATAATTATATATTGTTTAACTTAGTAAAATATAGTTAAACTTATAATAAATATCTACTCAATTCAAAAGAAGATTCTTACCCTTGCGCTTTATAAAATGTGCTCTTTTTTATTAGTTTTCATAAAATCATTATTCCTGCTATCAACTTAAACTAATCAAGTATGCCATATTAAGCTTTTTGAGAGACATCGTTTTAAATAAGCAAAGAGATTTTTAAGAAATTAAACCTTTAATTGAGAAATGAAGGCTTGATTTCTTAATTTAGCATCCACCAATAAGTCATGCCACTCTATTATTTCAATCGTTCCTCGAAATTTACCGTGTAGACTCAAAATTCGCCCTCGCCCATTGGCTGTTTCTTGCCAATCAGATGTTTGGATATCCAGTTCACCTTCAATATCAGCAATAATATAACAGTAAAAGACGCATTTATCTGAAATTTTTATACTCTTATTATCGAATGTCTTTATGCGATTTCCTTGAAGTTCATTAAGATATTTCTTGATTTGATAATCAGGAGAATAACCTATTTTATGTTGTGTCTTTCCTGGTCTTTTAAATTCCACCAACATTAATCTATCTAAATCTACATCAGAAGGGCATACACGACCTAGAGCATGCACCCTATCATAACATAATAAATCAGCACGCAACCTCGCTGTACTGCTTGTCATAATTTTATTAAAAGGAACATCAGAACAGAAATATCTTGTAAATGTTAGCCTTTCATCAATGATCCATAAATCATGATTCGGATTATTAGAAGTCTGAGGATCATCACCTCGAATATGCATAGGACAAATAAGTGTATGCAATGTCTTCTCTAAATGCCTTACTTCTTTATTAGATTTATCAGAGTTAGCTTCCTTAACCTCTATTATTAATTTTTCTAAAATATCAAGTATAACATCACGACGTATAACATATTCTGCTAACTGTCTTTTTTCTCCATCTTTAACGTCATCTGCAAGTTTAAAAATTTCGTCTGAGAAGCTCTTTGTATTAGTCTTTCCGTTAATAATTTTACTGTATATTTCTTCAACTCTCTTGTTTTGATCTTTATCTTTTCTAAGCTTATAAATAGCCAATACCTTAACAAACTCTTCTTCATTTTTTGCAGATTTGGGAAGTTTCTTTAATAAATTTTCATAACTATCCAAACGATAGGAAGGATACTCTTCACAAAATTTTTTTAATTTATCTAAACGTTTTTTTTCATATTTTTCATTTTCTTCGGAAAGAACGTCATCTAAAATTTTATCAACAACAGCGCGTATAATTTTTTTCAATATATCATCACTAAAAGAAAAAGCTGTTCTTTCTTGATTAACTCTATCATCTAAATATTGTCCGCTTACACAGCCATGATATACTAAATCTTGGTTATTTCCAAATTTCTCAGAATTTATGAGACCATCTACACTTTTGGTAATAACAGTGCGATTATGCGCGGAGAAATGTAACTGGTGATTGTCCTTAAAATTATAACTAGCACTAGGCGTGCAAATAAAATTATGAATTTTTAATAAACCAAATTCCTCGGTCTCAAATGTAGTCTCACCCCTATTTTCTACTAAATATCCCCTAATCATTTTCATCAAATCAACAGGTAGTAGACACGAACCATCACAAAAATTTATTTTGGGCAACCGTTCTAAGATTAAATCTGAAAAAAAATGTGATCCCAGATGATCAATAATTGTTTCAACTTTGCGTGGAAAGTAGTTTTTATATGTATCATCTTTTAAACCTTGAAAAATAATTTCTGTTCCTGTGATCTCTGGATTAATTAGGGGTATTTTTGAATAATTAAGAATCTGATTATCGTTTTCTAAACAAAAATCAAAGCTCCTCCGATAAAATTTGTCTTTCTCGAAGAATACACTATTAATCTTTATTTTATCAAAGGCTTGCAACCACAAAAGTCGCCCGACCCCTTTCCCCCCTTTTTGTAATTTAAAATCAGTATCTACAGTACAAAAAGCTTGAAAATGCTCATTATCCAGTCCTATGCCATTGTCTTTAATTACAATTTTAAGTAATTTATTTTTATTCGTATTTTCGATTTTTATATCTATTTCACCATCAGCTCTGTAACTTCCTTGCGCAGAATCTTCAAGCGCATGAATAGCATTACTTACCGCTTCAAAAACAGGCTGCAATGCCTCTCTTGAAGTAGAAGGCTTAGGAAAACGACGCACTCTTCCAACAAGATTTTCTTTTATAGAAAATTGTTGAATATTACCTCTTTCTTGTCTTTTTTTAAGTGCAGAATTCCCCATAATTATTCCCTATTTTTTATCCTAATAATGTTCATTTCATCATCTACAATAACGAACTATTTATTTCGTATCATAAAAATCTATTCTTAACGTAAACAAAATATCAATTCTTTTCAGTGTAAATTGTTATCATGTTTTGCATAATTTGATACTAGGTTTTGCACCAATTCATTTTTTCAAAGGGTTTTAAGGAAGCTTCAAAGGGTTTTTTAAGCCCCCTCAAAGAGGATTGTTCTCTTCTGTTAAAGATCACAATTGGTGATGATCAGTTCCTTAGCAGCAGTGTTCTTTAAAGAGCCAAATGTATAAAATGTAGTGACTTCTTTTATATGAAACTGGCTGAAGGTTTTTCGAATCTCTGGCACATCATTTAAAGAAAGAAGAAACTTCCCTTGTAATTGGGAAAGAATCGTTGCCATCACCTGATAATCTTCCCTCTTAAACAAATCCTTTCCATAGTAATCCTCAACACCCCAATAAGGTGGATCAAGATAAAACAAGGTATTTGGTCGATCATAGCGAATCATAAAATCTAACCAATTTAACTGTTCAATGGTAACACCTGCCAAGCGGCGATAAATAAGCTCTAATAATGCTTCAACCTTAAAGTAATTAAATCGTGCACTACGACTCATCTCAGCGCAAAACGTGCGATTAGCAACTTTACCGCTAAAGCCTAATTTTTGTAGATAAAAAAAACGAACAGCACGCTCTAGATCGGTTAAATCCTTTGGGTCTTGCCAGAGAGAGACGTTGAAACTCTTGACGGCTGCTAATCTGGAATTTCAACATATCCATAAAGGGCTAATAATGGCGTTGTAACACCCGAAAAAAATTCACCACATCACCAGAGCAATCATTGATAATTTCTGCTGGTGGAATCAACTTCCGTCTAAAAAATATCCCCCCCCATTCCAACAAAGGGTTCGGCATAAAGATTATGCGGAATGTCTTCAATGATTTTGATAATAGTTTTGGCTAACCTTCTTTTGCTTCCAATATAAGCAACAGCTGGTGCGACAGGATCAATCAATTTTAATGTTTCAGAATGAATTGTGTTCGTTAATTTTTCCAGTCTCTACAGAAGATAAATGAGAAAAACTTTCATTATAACCTTAAACCATAGTTTCACGATACCAAATTAGTTATTGTAAGGATATAGCCAACATTTCTTATAAACTCTATAATTTGATTTCCTTTCCCCGCAGCATCAGCAAGCTGACTTAATTTGTCATTAAGATTAATACCCCCTTTTTTAATCTCACTAATGCATAATTTTTGTATAATAGGATCAATACTTCTTGCAGCTTTGGGAGTATGACTTAATTCGAAAAAATTTTCACAGATAATTTTAGATTCTTCAAAATCATTTGCCTCATTGTATACGGAAAACAAATTAACGAGACTATTCTCATCAATAAGATAAGGAGAATGCGTTGAATAAATTACTTTATTATGCTCTACTTGTGGCAAATTTTGTAAACAGCTTAATATTTTTTCTTGTGGATAAATGTGTAAATTATTCGCGGGCTCATCCAACAAGAAAACCGTCCCATTTTTACTTCTATGCGTACGAATCTCTGTAAAAATTTTAAAACAAAAAAACCAACGGAATCCTTTGCTTCTTTCATGCACAGAAAAAGAATTACTCTCTGCTTTAATCTTTAAACAAAAATCTGCAAAATTACTATTGAAATTACTATTAGGTCTTTCTATTACAAATGTACAATTAGTAAATGCGCTTTTAGTAGGCGCCCTTTCATCTCCAGTAATATCTACCCAATCTTTTTTTACTACTGAATTTAAATAACCGTTCATAGCCGCCAAACGCTGATCAACCGCATCTGTATCATCGCAGTCAACAACATCTTTCTGAAAATCAATATTAAAATCTAGTGTTGAATCTTCAGTACGTTTATACTCGCTTCCTACAAGGAGATCATTTAAAATCATCTGCCATTGAGAATTTTTTTGTGAAATTAATAATGGGTCTTCATTACCGCACCCTTTTTTTGAAAATCTAATTATATCAGGCACATCAAACATGAAATCATCATAATAGACTATTTCAGGAGTTCGCTCAGCTATCCATTTCATAATAAAATCAATATTATTTATACATTTATTGTCAATTAATGTACATTTATCTTTGCATGTGCTACTCACAAATTCATAAACAAAAGATAATTCAAACGTTCCGCCATTATCATTAAAAGTCTTATTATATTTTTTCTTTTTATTGCTATACGCTTTTTTCAATATTTTTATATCGTCAGCATCATAAAAAATACGCGTTGATAAAATAGTTTTTTTATTAAAAAAAGCACATTTTGAACGAATAAAAACATCAAAATTTTCTACTTTTTCTGCTCGACAAAGCGCAGATATAGCTTCTTCTCCATGACAAAGGGCAGATATGGAATGAATACCTTTTAAAATTGTAGTTTTTCCCGATTCATTATTGCCAACAAGAACAAAAGGAAAATCTTGATTCCCTTTTGTAAAATCTATTTCCACAGGCTGTGAAATTCCTCGAAAATTTTCTAATTTAAATGAAGTAAAAAGCATAATAATCCTTAAAGATACCTGAAACAACGATGCATTATGATGTATAATATAGAACGTTTCGTGTTATACTGTAAAATAATTTAAGCAACAAGCTTTTTTAATTTTTTGTTATCCACTGCTTTAGATGCGTGAGAATGTTATCTAACGCATCCATGAGGCGTGCAAATTCAAGAATAAATAAAACGATGATGAGCACTATCCATTTCATAAAGCGAGACATCATTTTCACACTTTGGTAGGTAACAATTATCTCTTGCAGCATTTCTTTTTCTGCATCCGTAAGCTCTGTGTGCTTTTCAGTTTTTCTTTTAACCATGTTTCCACCCACAC
>NZ_JBLEBK010000010.1:0-38032 GCF_047263965.1 Bartonella propinqua
TATTAAGTATTTTGTACGTATTTATTACTTATATAATTTTCTATAAGATAATGAAAAAAAATCACTGCCATCTTCATTGAGTTCATCAGCTAATTTCCTCAAAAACATCTCTACCTTTTGGTTTAAGAGTCAATGTTAATCTTGCTGTTTTTAAACTACGATGTCGACGACCACTATTAAATTTTATTTCTAAATTATGCTGCGTTATAAAACTACTTTATAGCTCTATTTTGCCTAACCCTCAAATTTTATCGTGCTTTTGCACTTCTTGGCAATGGAGAAATAACAGAAGGATTTGTCTGGAAGGCTACACTATTTTCGGCGCACTATTATAAACGCAGTCATCTTATCGCAATTGTCAATAAAAATCGGTTACAAATTACTGACACAACTGATGCCTTAACGAAAACAGAGCCTTTCGTAAATAAGCTTACAAATTTCGGGTAGCATGTTGTAGAAATTGATAGTCACAATATAACACAACTGAAAAAATCCTTAAGCTACACCAACGATTGTCAGTGTACCAACGACCTTTGGATGATACATCTGTATTAAAATTATGCCAATCCCACTGATCTGTTGTTGTCTGTGAAAAATAGAGCATAAATGGAGAACTTGGAGATGCAATTTCTAGATTTTTTATGGTTCTAAATTGTTATGGAACATAGCGTCGCATACAAATTTATATCGCTTATAATATCATATGAGCCAATTTACAATGGAAAGCAATTAGATGTTTTAGTAAATTAAGAGATTAGTAGAGAGAGTATAACAAAAGCCGTGTTAGCAGCAAAATAATATACAAAAAACATCTAAGCTACATCAAATATATGGACAAACTAAAAAAGCTACAAAAGATGGCAATATGATAGAGTATAACGTGTAAGGAAAGCCCTTCAAGCAAAGCATAAAAATGAAATCCTCACATAATTTACTCCATTGCACACATAACAAAACTTTATAGAGTACAACCTTTACAAAGGGCTGAACCTTATTTGTAACAATAAGCTACCGTTTAGTAAAATATCGCTTGTATTTATACTTTATACAGACGCACCATTTGTAATGATATATCCATATTCTTATTAAATTATAGCAAATAATAAACACTTTTACAGCAATTCCATTATTGAGCTTTTATTGCAAGAGAATTGTTGATCTTGCCATTTTCCTTTCATCAATATCTTTATGAAAAAAACATAAAAATTCTCATAGCATGCTTCAATTTTTTTTCTAAGAATTCTTGATACAAGTGCTTAGTAAATTTGTCAGAAAAGCCAATTACAAACTCTCAAAGGGATTATAAGATCCATTATCGCGTTGCCACTTTAACGGTTCAGTAAAATCACTCGACCAGAGACCTACTTTATTTTTGCGTGCTATTTCTTCAACACGCAAATAGTGTATTGGTGCAGGGGTTTTACTATCTTTTGAAATTATGAACATACCCTCTGCAAGACCTGCTTCTGCCAAATCAACCCCATGAACAAAACATTGTGCATAATGAATACCATTGCGCATAATAGCCTGTTTACACAACAAATCCTGACCAAGTGTTTTGGTGACCAACCAAGCTGTTGTAACTGCACCACATGGCCATTCTTGATCGTTTAATTTTGCTTTTTGGCGTGGCGCACATGTCTCCACGCCATAAAGGTGAATATTACGAATGGTATGCTTATGCCAAGATTTTGCAACAGAACTAACCAATTTAAATGTAACACCACTAGTAACAGAAGCCATGCCATTAAAAACAGCTTCACTATTGAGCGAAACGTGACTCTGCAGATTAAGAATTGGTTCATTTTTTGCTAAAGGCTGTTCAATATCAGCTTCAGCTAACGCCTCTTCTTCTTCTAAATGTATATCAACAATATTTTGGATATTTTGCATCGTAAATGTCTTGAGAGCGCTTAAATTCGTTTTATCTCCATACCAACTTATCCCCCACAATACAGAACCTACAATGTAGACAATAACGATATGTTTAAAGTGTATTCTCTTGGCACACTCACTAAAAAAATTCATTATTATACGCCTCTTCAAGTTTTTATGAACAATCTCCTTGCTCTTGAAGAGAAAATTTTGAACAAGGTTTGTTGCAAATTAACCACATTTTGTAAAGAAAATCATTATTTTTACATTTCAAATATTGTCATTTTGATAAAATGATACAACTTTAAATTGTTTTAAAAAATTACACAACGTAAAAATCTTCCATCTCTTGGGTAGAGAATTTTGAAAATTAAAGAAGATCCACTGTCAAAGATTTTAGAGAATGAAAACAACCAAAATAACTTACGGCGTCAAATCTGGGACAGGAGAGTCCTTCAGTTTTTAAAAGCAAGAGGATGTCGGCGCACAAACAATTATTTCTTTTGAAGAGAGGTAAAATGACAAACAATACATCCAGAGACACCAGTTTAATCGTTATCATGCTGCTTTTAACAGCATTCATTGCATTAAATCCTGCTTATGCAGCTCCTGCTACTGTAGGCATAGGCAAACTTGATGATGTTTTACAAAGTATTGTTACAATGATGACGGGATCAACATCAAAGCTCATTGCAACTATATGTGTCGCTGCTGTTGGTATTTGTTGGATGTACGGTTTTATGGATTTGCGTAAAGCAGCATACTGTATTCTCGGCATTGGTATTGTTTTTGGTGCACCCGCTCTTGTTAGTAAATTAATGGGCTCATCGTAAATGAATGAAGATACTCTTTTCCTTGCATGTACAAGACCAGCCATGTTTGCAGGTGTCACAATGGAAGCGATGGCGCTTAATGTTATGGCAACATCCATTCTCTTTATTTTAACGAGCGAATTTACAATGATTGGTCTTGGGTTTGGTTTGCACTTTATCCTGCGCGAGATCACAAAGTATGACCATAACCAATTTCGCGTATTATTCGCTTGGCTCAATACTCGAGGAAAACAAAAAAACCTTACAAGATGGGGAGGGGGATCGACATCTCCCTTGCAACTTATCCGTACTTATAAGGAACTTCAAAGATGAGACAGATGTCAATTATGAAGCGAGAATCTTTACCTGAGGAATATATTCCCTACATACGCTATGTCAATAAATACGTTATTGCACTAAGTTCACGCTGCTTAATGACTGTCATTGCTGTTGAAGGTATAAATTTTGACACAGCAGATATTGATCAATTAAATTCCTTACATAACCAATTAAATACCTTATTGAAAAATATTGCAGATGAACGTGTTGCTTTATATTCTCACATCATTCGTCGGCGCGAAACGCTCTATCCGGAAAGTCGTTTTTTTTCATCTTTTGCAGCAACATTAGATGAAAAATACAAAAAGAAAATGGTTTCACAAGAGCTGCATAGAAATGATCTTTTTATTTCATTGCTATGGAATCCCGCATTGGATAAAACTGAACAAATTGCTTCATTTTTTCAGCGATTAACTACAGCAAAAAAAACACAATCTGAGCCAGATGCTGAAGCCGTTCGTAAAATCGAAGAATTAAGCCAAGATCTTATACAAGGTTTGGAAAGTTATGAAGCACGTCTTTTGTCAATTTATGAACATGATAATATTTTGTTTTCCGAACAAAGTGAATTTTTGCACCAGTTAGTGGGAGGAAGGCGTGAGCGCGTTCCACTTACATTTGGCACAATTGCTTCAACAATTTATTCAGATCGTGTTATTTTTGGTAAAGAAATTATCGAAATTCGTCATGAAAGCAATGAACGCTTTGTTGGCATGTTTGGATGGAAAGAGTATCCTTCTAAAACACGCCCCGGTATGACTGATGGTTTACTCACAGCACCATTCGAATTTATTCTTACGCAATCTTTTGTTTTTAAGAGTAAAGCGGCAGCTGGTACTATTATGGGTCGCAAACAAAATCAAATGATTAATGCAGCAGACCGTGCTGGCTCACAAATTGATGAACTTGATGAGGCACTTGATGATTTAGAGTCAAATCGTTTTGTTTTGGGTGAACATCATCTTTCTTTAGCCATTTTTGCTGATCGCCCAAAAAAATTGGCTGAGTATTTATCAAAAGCACGCTCTTATTTAACCAATGGTGGAGCAGTTATTGCCAGAGAAGATCTCGGTTTGGAAGCCGCATGGTGGGCACAACTGCCAGGAAATTTTAGCTACCGTGCGCGCTCTGGAGCTATTACCAGCAGAAATTTTGCAGCATTATCGCCATTTCATTCATTCCCTATTGGTAAACTTAACGGCAATGTTTGGGGATCTGCTGTAGCGCTACTGAAAACACAGGCTGGTTCACCTTATTATTTTAATTTTCATTATGGTGATATTGGTAACACTTTTGTTTGTGGTCCATCGGGATCAGGTAAAACTGTTATTGTCAACTTTCTTCTTGCACAATTACAAAAGCATAATCCAACAATGGTCTTTTTTGATAAAGATCAGGGTGCAGAAATTTTTGTGCGCGCAGTGGGTGGAAAATATAAACCTTTAAAAAACGGCGAACCCACAGGCATTGCGCCATTAAAGGGCATGGAATACACTGAAAAAAACAAAGTCTTCCTTCGTAACTGGGTCTTAAAGCTCGTAACCGCTGAAGGACAGACAGTGACAGAGCAAGAGCGACAAGATATTGCCAAAGCCATCGATGCCTTGGGAAGCTTGCCACATGCACAACGTTCTCTTGGTGCTCTTCAACTGTTTTTTGATAATACATCACAAGAAGGCATTGCCATACGTTTACAACGCTGGATCAAAGGCAATGCTTTGGGATGGGTCTTTGATAATGATCAAGATGATCTGAGTTTAGATGCACAATTTATTGGTTATGACATGACCGATTTCTTAGATAATGAAGAAATTCGGCGCCCTTTGATGATGTATCTGTTTAATCGCATTCTCGATCTTATTGACGGTCGGCGTATTATTATTGTTATTGATGAATTTTGGAAAGCTTTAGAAGATGATTCGTTTAAAGCTTTTGCGCAAGATCGTCTCAAAACGATCCGTAAACAAAATGGCATGATGCTTTTTGCAACACAAAGCCCCAAAGATGCTTTAAATTCAACAATCGCACATACGATTATTGAACAATGTCCTACACAAATATTTTTTCCAAACCAAAAAGCAAATTACAATGATTATGTTGAAGAGTTCAAATTAACGGAACGTGAATTTGAACTTATTCAATCAGAATTAAGCAGAGAATCTCGCCGTTTTCTTATCAAACAGGGGCAAAACTCTGTTGTTACAGAGCTCAACTTACGCGGAATGAACGATGAAATTGCCGTCTTAAGCGGGACAACTAAAAATATTGAACTGATGAATCAAATTATACGCGAACATGGAACTGATCCTGACAAATGGCTACCAATTTTTCATCAGAGGAGAGAACAATGAAGAAATATGACTTAATCGCCTTCTTATCTTTATCCTTCATTTCTGATGCAATGTCACAAACTGCACCGATTGCTGATGATTATTATAAGAGCGTATTAGAAAGCACACAAAAGTTAGAAAGCACTAGATCAGAAACAGCTGAATCTATTTATGCAATTGCAAATGAAAATGCAAAAAAAATTGAAGACGTAAAAAACAAACTTGAAAAAGCCAAACCAGAAGAATTGCAAACCCTTCAAGTGGAATTAGCTATTCTTCAAGCTACTCTTCAAGCAGATTCTTTAAAACTTCAATCTCTTTCTATGATGAAAGCGAAAGACGTCAAAACGAGAGAAGAAATGCGCGAAGAAGAAGTACAAAAGAAACATAAACAGATTGAACAGAAATTAAAAGACAAACTTGAGAAATCTAATGTCAGACTTTAGTTTTTCTCCATTCGAAAGTATTTCTGGATATATCTTACGACCTCTCGACAATGTGGTAGACACAACGGTGAGAGGATTGTCTACTGCAATTTCGCCACCATTAAACCTTGCCGCAATTATTTTTATATTTCTGTATGGCTATAACGTTATGACTGGACGTACTGCTCTTTCAATGCATAGCCTTCTCAATAATGTTATTAAAATCGTTGTTGTATCTACCATGGCAACGAATGCGGATACATTTAACATTTATGTTAAAAATATTTTCTTTGGTGATTTAGCAAATGCTATTGGTCGTGCGCTCAATAGTACTCCTGCTAACGCTAATGTCTTTGATTATATTTTGTTAATAACCAGTGCCCGTTATCAAGAGGTTTTAGCTGCTGCTTGGTTCCTTGAAAAAATCATGGTTGGCCTTCTTGGCTCTGTCATGATTTTAGCTGTTATTGTCTTTTGTATAGGTGGTTTTATTGTTCAAATGTTTGCAAAAGTTGCACTTGTGATGATTATAGGTCTTGGGCCTATTTTTATCAGCTTATATTTGTTTAATGCGACCCGAAAATTCACCGATGCATGGATTGCGACATTAGTCAATTTTACAATTTTACAAGTTTTGGTCATAATGCTTGGGACGATTATGTGCAAAATTATCATGCACGTTCTCAATGGCTCTTATGATTCAATTTATTTTCTTTTCCCACCTGTCGTTGTCATTTCGATAGTGGGAGCCATTCTCTTCCGCACACTTCCTGGTATTGCCTCTGCGCTTGCCAATGGTGGACCATATTTAAACGCTGCAGCAGCTTCGGGAGGACAAGCTTTCACAATGCTTTCCAACGCTTTCAAAGCTGGTGGAAACGCAACAAAAACCGCAGCTGCAAAATTCTCCGGTGGTGCGTTGAATGCAGTAAAAGGTGGAAGTCAAGCGATGAAGGCAGCAAAAGCGATGAAAGGTAAAGGTGGTGGAGGTGGAGGTCGTGGTCCATTTTAAGAGCAAACACTTTCTAAAAAGAAACAGGAATTTTGTCTTTTCATTAAACATGGTTCTCATGCACAGATTGTATAAAACATTTGATATTCTGACATTTCACAGAATTCATAAAAATATTTCATCGTACATTTTTATAAAGTTGTTCAATGAAAAAACATTCATGCATTCTCTTCTTAAAACTCATGTGCTCAAAAAAATGAAACTAAAAATAACTGTTGCAGCATTCTGCACGATAGCTCTTACCGGTTGTGCCTCTCTTAGTGGTCCCAAAAAACCACCACGCTGTAATGGGCAAAATACACGTGCTTTAAATAAAGATAAGTGGAATTGGCATAATCAAGACATCATTTTACAGGAACAAAACGTAAAGCCCATTACGACACCCATCATTCTCAATACGCTAGAAAGCGAAAAAACAACAGCCAATGTAGCATTTAATACAGCTTCATCAAAATCAGTAAATCATGAGGTACCATTAAAAATTACAGAGGTCGCGCATGAAAAATGATGCGTTCGAGAAATATGTAAAAGAAGCACGATCATTCGATATTGATCGTATGTATGGTATGCAACTTCGAATGAAAATTGCCATGGCTTTGACAGTGCTTTTTGGTTTAATGACAATCGCCTTAGCCTTAGCAGTGGCAGCATTAGCGCCTTTAAAAACCGTAGAACCTTTTGTTATCCGCGTTGATACTTCAACAGGAATTGTAGAAACTTTAAGCGCATTAAAAGAGACGCCAGAAGACTATGATGAAGCGATAACACGTTATTTTTCCAGTAAATATGTTCGCGCACGCGAAAGTTTTCAAGCCTCAGAAGCAGAACACAATTTTCGTATGATTTCTCTTTTATCTTCACCAGGAGAGCAAAATCGTTTTGCGATATGGTATTCAGGCAACAATCCAGAAAGTCCGCAAAATATTTATCAAAATATGATCGTCACGGTCACAATTAAGTCAATCTCCTTTTTAAGCAAAGATCTCATTCAAGTGCGCTACTATAAAACGGTGAGAGACTCTAATGGAAAAGAAAATATTTTTCATGAGGTTTCGATTTTAAAATTTTCTTACATTAATGCACACATTTCAACAAATGACCGGTTAATCAATCCACTGGGCTTTCAAGTATCAGAGTATAGATCTGATCCAGAGGTGATACAATGATCAGATTTTCAAAAATAATTTTTTTAACTTTCATTGTCATCATAAATTATCAGAGCAATTTGTTATTTGCGGAAACGGCTCCTGTGAGTGCGCATAAAGACAATCGCATCCGATTTGTTAATTATGACCCCCACAATGTAACGCAAATTATTGGATCTATTCGCTCTTCAGTTCAGATTGAATTTGCAAGCGACGAAGAAATTGCTTATGTGGGGATCGGCAATTCTGTTGCTTGGCAAGTTGCCCCTGCTGGTCACTTTGTTTTTTTAAAACCGCGTGAAATGCAGCCTGTCACCAATTTACAAATTGTAACAAGCCGCCAAGATGGGACACAACGGTCTTATCAATTTGAACTACAAGTGCGTGAAGGCGATGTTTCTGTTGGTAATAATACATATTTTCTTGTAAAGTTCCGCTATCCAGAAGATGAAGCTTTGCGTAAAAAATTAGCGCAAGCAGCAAAAGATGAGCAAAGTGAAGACAGTTTTGTCAATGATGTTTTTAATACTCATGAAAATTTTGGACCCCGTAATTGGGCATATGAAGCCCAAGGTTCTACACTCATTGAACCAAATTCTGTCTATGACAATGGAAAAACAACAACATTTACATTTTTGGGCAATGTAGAAATTCCTGCCATTTATCTTGTATCGCTTGATGGACAAGAATCTCTTGTTCCAAAATCGATTAAGGGAAACAAGGTCATTGTTCATGCCACAGCTGCGCAATTCACTTTGCGCCGTGGGAATGAAGTTTTGTGCATCTTCAATAAAAGATTCATTCCTGAAGGGATTAATCCCGAAACGGGAACGACATCGCCATCTGTACAACGTAAAGTGAACATAGGAGGCGGGCATGAGTGATGAAATGGATGAAATAGACATCAATGATCGTGATACAATAAAAGATGCGAGAGGAAAAAAAGAGCGCCCCAATGCAAGTAAAGCCGTTGCTCTTCTCATTCTTTTTGCTGTTTGTAGTTATCTCATATATTCAACGTTTTCGACAGACACAAAACAACCAATTGAATCTTCAAAAGAAGGGGTTATTCAACAAACAGAGCTTTTTCGCCCTGCAAAGCCTAAGCCTACACCTGTTGAGCTAACCGAACAAAATAAAGCCTTGTTGCCTCAAGTTGAGCTGCCGACACCAAAAATAAATCAACAAAATTTTGATCATTCACTATTGGAAGCAGCAAAACGTGCTCCTGTATTGGCTTATTCTAGTACAAACAATAACAAAGCAAACATAACAACAAATGATGGCGCTTTACTTGACAAACTTGAAAATAATCCCGATGAAGCAACGCAACGCTTTAATCATCTTCTTAAACCAACAACACCTGAAGGTGTTCGCGCTTCAATCCTTAGCAATCGAAATTACATCATTGCTATGGGCGCTTCTATCCCATGTATCTTAGAAACAGCAATCAGCAGTGACCAACAAGGATTTGTCAGCTGTATCGTCTCTAGAGATATTTTGTCAGACAATGGACGCGTTATCTTACTGGATAAAGGCACACAAATCGTTGGAGAATATCGTGCTGGATTAAAAAAAGGTCAAAATCGTCTTTTTATTCTATGGAATAGAGCAAAAACACCAAGTGGTGTCATTATAACATTAGCTTCACCTGCAACAGATGCTTTGGGACGCTCTGGTGTTGACGGAGATGTTGATAATCATTGGTTTGAGAGAATTGGATCTGCGGTCTTTTTATCAATCATAAAAGATGCCACAGCTTATGCTAGCAACCGTTTATCAAAAAACAAAGAGACAAAACACTCTGAAACGGTCTCTTCAGGACAAAATATTGCAAATATGGTCGTTGAAAATTACGCAAATATTTCTCCAACTTTGACTAAAAATCAAGGGGAAATGGTTAATGTCTTTGTTGCTCGCGATTTAGATTTTTCCAGTGTTTATAAATTAAAAGTCATCGAAAACAAAAGACAGATCGCTCATAGAGCCATTTCAAGAAATTTTTATAAAAAACCTATGGTCACTGTGAAATGAAGCAAAACTTGCAAAATATAGGTGATGAAACCGTCGCAATTGTTTTAACAAAACTTGCGCCAATCAGAAATTTTTTGAAAGATGATAGTCTTTTTGAAATTGTCATCAATCGTCCTTATCAAGTGATGATTGAAGGTGTTGAGGGATGGAAAACAATAGCAGCGCCTACTTTATCGTTTAATGAGCTCATGGGTATTGCTAAAGTTGTCGCTTCCTATTCTAAGCAAAACATATCTGATAAAAATCCAATATTATCTGCAACACTCCCCAGCAATGAGCGTATTCAAATTGTCATTCCTCCTGCTGTGGAAAAAGACACGATCAGTATGACAATTCGTAAACCATCATCGCAGAATTTCTCACTTGAAGATCTGGCAAATAAAGATCTTTTTTCGATGTGTGAACAAATATCATTTACGCCATTGGATGATTATCCATCTCGTTTAAATAAACTCAAAAATGCTGAGCATGACTTAATAACTGCTTATTGCAATAGGGATTTTGTTTCTTTTTTAAATCAAGCTGTAAAATTGCAAAAAAATATTCTTATTTCAGGCAAAACTGGCTCTGGTAAGACAACGCTATCAAAAGCACTCATTGCCAAAATTCCCGATGATGAACGAATTATCACCATTGAAGATACACCAGAGTTGGTCGTACCACAATACAATCATGTCTCTATGATTTATTCAAAAGATGGTCATGGTTTAGCTTCTGTTGGTCCAAAAGAATTGCTTGAAGCTGCTTTGCGCATGCGTCCTGATCGCATTCTTTTACAAGAGCTTCGAGATGGTACAGCTTTTTACTATATCCGCAATGTTAATTCAGGACATCCTGGTTCCATTACCACAGTTCATGCATCAACAGCACTTGCTGCATTTGAGCAAATGACCCTCTTGGTGAAAGAAAGTGATGGTGGAAGTGATTTAGAGCGTGATGATATTCGAGGTTTGTTGATCTCAATGATTGATATCATTGTGCAATGCAAGCGAGTGGAAAGAAAATTTAAAGTCACAGAAATTTATTACGATCCGTTCAAACAACAAAACATTTTTGGAGGTGATTAAAATGGAGAGCTCACCTTTTTCAAAGGTTTTGTAAAAGCAAATGTTTAAAAACTGGAAAGGAACAATAAGTGCAAAAAAATATGACAAAAAATCTTTCATCTCTCACACAGGAAGAATTACAAAAACGCCGTGACGCAGTTCATTCTGCCATTAATGCGCATGAGATTGAAGGGATCACACTTCATACAAAAACGCTCGAAATTTTAGAAGGATATGCAAATGGAGATTATTCATTAGAAGAGTTTAACGCTCGTATGAAAAATGCCATTTTATAAGGAGGTCACCATGAGAAAATTAAGACCATCAGCAACAGCTACCCTCCCCGCTCATTACTGTTACTCTAGTAGCGATGTTTTGAAAAATAAATATGGCATAAAGAACAAAAGAAAACTTAAAGAAAAATGTGCACATGATGCAACAAGAGAAATGGTCAATTTACGCCAAGAGCTTCCACCAGAACAGGTTAATTCCGATTATCTGAAATATCTTCATTATTGTATATTTCGTAATACATATGAGTGGGCTGGACATACCCGCGATGAGCCCTTTACATTTTCAGATGGCTCCACTGCTCATATGCCAATTCTGATGAAAAAAAACTCGGATATTGCTTTTACACTAGGTGATGAAATCCAAGAAAAATTACAACAATTCGATCAAACGCTGATTGCATGGAATTATTTGCGCGAATTACCATATGAACAATTTGTTGATATTGCATCACAAATGTACGCTTATCTTAACTCTACACGCCCTTTTGTAGAGGGTAATGAACGCACGCAACGAGCGTTTTTTGAAAAGCTTGCCGAAGGCGCAGGTTATCAGCTCGATTTTTCAGTAGTCACACAAAAACGCATGAATGTGGCAAGTAATGTTTCAATAGAAGAGGGCGATATAAGACCCTTAAAATATATCTTTGAGGAAATTTCTCATCCCAAAAAAATTCGTCTTTTAAAAGAAGTCAAAGATTATATGGAGTTTGATCATAGCGATAATCTTCAAGATCGCTTTATTACAATTGCAAATGAAGGTGAGGTCTATACAGGCATTTACCTAGGTTCTCGTGCACATGGTTTTACAATTGACGTAAATGGTGTTCACGTCGTTGGAGAAATAAATCATCTCACGCCAGAACAAATAAAGACATTGAGCCCAGGTGACAAGTTTACTTTTACAGCTCCAATGAATAAAGACCTTGAAAAAATTTTGATCCCAAAAGAAAAATTAGCGCCTTTAACAAAAGAGGAAATGCTCGAAAAAATTAATACTACCGTTGCTGTCCACGAAAGTCAAACAGCCATTAAAAGTTTATTAAAAACTGTTTATGGCAAATCAAACGCATTGGACATACAGTTGGATATGGTGAAGGAAGATCCAAGAACGGGTCCACAATTTGTTGAAGCAATTATGCAAAACCCTTTTTCTGTTGATAAAATTGCAGGTTTCCAGATCTGTGGCATAAAAAATAACAGGCGCAGAGAGGCTGAAGATGCTTTTGCACCACTTTGTGAAGCACTAACCGATTATGTTGATGTTGTAACAAATACGAGAAGAAACATTCTTCGACACCATAAAACAGAACAAACCCGTCTCGCAAAGCAGGTAAAAATGCCAAGCGAAGAGTTGCTAGAAGTTCTCTCTTTGCCAAAAGAGGAGCGACAAGAAATCTTAGGAGCTTCTCATAAACTACGAAGCGAACTGTATGATCTTGTATGGAAAGTAAATCACCGTCTTTCACAAAATGAACGTCTAGCACTCAATAACGATAATGTTACAAAAATCGCGACTAGTATTGGAATATCAATGGAGAAAGCAATGGACGTTACACAATTTTGTAATTTTCTCCAACAAGTCAGTCAAGAACAAACGCAATTGGCAAGATTAAATCGATCGAAAAATATGGCAATGGCAAGCTAAAAATACAAAGTTTGTGCGCCCTTATTTTAACAAATGGTAGAGAGTACACAAAAGAGGATTTTAAAAATAGTTCATAAAAAATAACCTTAATGAACCATTTTGCCTCTCTTACACAAAAAGAATGACAGCGTCGTGCAGCGTTAATGTTGCCATTACACGACGACAAAATTGAAAGATCACGCTTTAACCAAAAATGCTCAAAGCTTTAAAAAAAACATGCAAAGAAGGAGAGGTTATTCATGAGAAAAATTTAATATTCTTGTGAACATGTCATTTTATAAGGAAATTATTATGAGAAAATCGAGATCATCTCCAGAGGTAAAAGCTGCAGCACATTATTGTGACCCCTCAGATCATTATTGTTATCCCGATAGTGATGTTTTAAAAAATAAATATGGTTTGAAGAACAAAAAAGACTTTCAAAAAAAATATGCACATGATTTAGCACAACAAATTGTTAATTTACGCCAAGAACCTCCGCCAGATCAAATTAATTCTGACTATCTTACATCTCTTCATTACCGTCTATTTTGTAACACATATGAGTGGGCAGGTATGACTCGTAACATTCCTTTTAAATTTTTAGATGGCTCCACTGCCTACATGCCGAAAATGGAAAAAGAGAACTCGACTGCTGTTTTTGCAGAAGGTGACGAAATTTTAAAAAGTTTAAGAGAATTTGATCAGTCGCTTGTCGAGTGGAATTATTTAAAAGGTTTACCGCGCAAACAATTTGCCGAAGTTGCAGCGCAAATGTTTGTTTATCTTAACCATATACAACCCTTTAGAAGTGGCAATGGATGCACACAACGAATGTTTTTTGAAAAGCTCGCTGATAGTGCAGGACATTATCTCGACTTTTCACTAGTAACACCAGTCCGCATGAATCTGGCAAGTAAACTCTCCTTGGAAGAGAACGATGTAAGTCACATGCGATATTTATTTGATGATATTTCTCACCCCGAAAAAGCACGTCTTTTAAGGGAATGCAGAGAATATATGGAAAATAAAAAAGAATTTACAGAGCGTCTTATCGTGACTGTAGATGAGGGTGAAACGTATACAGGAATTTATAAAGGTGCTCGTTCACATGGCTTTACAGTTGACGTAAAAGGTGTTCACGTCGTCGGACTTATAGATTATCTCACACCAGAACAGATAAAGACATGGAAGCCTGGTGATGAAGTGACTTTTACAGCTCCAATGCACAAAGACATTAACAAAATTTTCATTCCCAGAGAAAATTTAGCACCTTTGACAGAAAACGAAATTTCCGAAAAAATTGAAAATAATATTTCTGTTCAAGAAAGCCTAAACGAAGTGAAACATTTATTAAAAACTGTTTACGGCAAATCAGACATATTGAATACACAATTGGATATAATAAACACTGATCCACAATCAGGTTCACAACTTATTGAACAGATCATGCAAAACCCTCAATCTGTTGGTAAGATTATGGGTACAAATTTATGTGGCATAAAAAATCACGCGCGCAGAGAAGCTGATAATGCTTTTACGCCGCTTTGTGAAACGCTGACCAATCACATCGATATTGTAAAAAATACAAGAAGGAACATTCTTCAAGAACATAAAGCAGAACAAACACGTCTCGCAAAACAGGTAAATATGCCAAGTGAAGCATTGAAAGAAACTCTTTTCTTTTCAAAAGAGGAGCAGCAAGAAATTTTAGCATCTTCTCCCGCATTGCAAAGCGAACTCAATAGTTTTGTGCAGAAAATCGATGAGCGTCTTTCACCAAATGAGCGCCACATGCTCAAAAATAGCCATTTTATGAAAGTCGCTAGCAATATTGGTACATCATTGGATAAAGCAAGAGACATAGCAATGTTTACTCTTACAGCCAAAGAAGCACACCAAGAGCAAGCACAATTAGCAAGATTAAACCGATCAAAAGAGATGGCTATGGCAAGTTAAAACACAAAGCTTATAAATCTTTATTTTAATAAATGATGGAGGACACATCCAAAAAAATTTTAAACAAAAAAATAATTTATGAAAACAATACTTACAAAACATTTTGTATCTTTCACAAAGGTAAAATGACCAAAGTATTGTGAAGCAATTGATGTATCTCGTAAATACACATGAAATTGAAAGGATCATGCCTCATTCCAAACATTCTTAAAATTTTAGAAAAATATGCAAGGGGGGAAATTATTTGTGAGAGAAATTTAATACTCTTATAAACAACGCTATTTTGTAAGGAGATCATCATGAGAAGATCTACGTCATTACCAAACCCCAAAATCGAAGCAAGCCGTCCCTACCCTTTAGTGAATTATCATTATCCCAATAATGTATTGAAAAATAAATATGGCTTAACGGATGCACAAGCCCTTGAAGAAAGACGCACACATGATATAGCCACAGCAGTCATCAATTTACGCCAACAACCTCCACCAAACAAAATTAATTCCGAATATCTCATGTATCTGCATCACTGTATGTTTGCAGAAGCGTATGAGTGGGCTGGTATTGCGCGTAGTATCCCTTTTATAATGCGAGATGGCTCCACTGCCTATATGCCGAAAATGGAAAAAGAGGATTCAGATATTGTTTTTGCAGAAGGTGACGATATCCAAAAAAAACTACAAGAATTAGATAATGTACTTGCCGAAAAAAATTATTTGAAAAATTTATCACGCACCGAATTTGTCCATGAAGCAGCAACAATTTTTACGCATCTCTATAAAATACACCCATTTATACAAGGCAATACACTCACACAACAAATGTTTTTTGAAAAGCTTGCCGAACAAGCAGGTCATCAACTCGACTTCTCGCTTGTAACACCAGAACGCATGCAATTGTCCAACAGTATGTCAATAACAGAAAATGAACCAGAATATGTACAATGGATGCTTGAAGATATTTCCCATCCCAAAAAAGCGAATATTTTAAGGGAATTCAAGCATCATATGGAAAATGAACAACATATAGATCTTCAAGAATGTTTAGTTGTCGCTGTCGGTGAAGGTGAAATTTTTACAGGAATTTATAAAGGTGCCTACGAAAATAGCTTTTCAATTAAGATAAATGATAATCATATCGTTGGGCATAAAGATCAAATCACACCAGAGCAATTGAAAACATGGAAAATTGGTGAGAAAGTTACTTTTAGAGCTCTCATGGACAAAAAGATTGAGCAAGTTTTCATCCCAAAAGAAGATTTAGCGCCTTTGACAACAGCAGAAATAACCACAAAAATTGCAGCCAACGCCTTTGTTCAACAAAGTCGGCAAGAAGTCAATGATTTAGTAAAACTTGTTTACGGCAACCCTCATGCCTTGCAGACACCGTTGAATCTAATAAGTGAAGACCCCAAATTAGGTGAACGACTTTCTAAACATATTATGGAAAATCCTCAATCTATTCATAGCCTCGCGGGATTTACTGCATTTGGTGTAAAAAATCAAGAACGCAAAGAGGCTGAAGATCATATTGAGCAATTGTGTTATGCGGTTGCAAATTATGTCGATGTAGTCAAAAACGTTAAACGTGATATTACGCACGCACATAAAGCAGAAAAATATCGTCTCGCAAAACAGGTAAATATGCCAAGCGAAGAGTTAAAAAAAGCGCTTCTCTTGCCAAAAGAAGAGCAACAAAAAGTCTTTGCATACTCTACTACATTACGAAGAGAACTTCATCATTTCTCATGGCAAATCAACGATCGTCTCTCAATAGAAGAGCGCCAAGCGATTAATCAAGGTGATTATCAAAAAATTGCTGAAACTGTTGGCATATCAATGGATAAAGCAAAAGAAATTACAACAATTGGTCTTCTTGCTAAAGAAGTAAGTCGCGAGCAAGCCCAAGATATAAGATTAAATCGCCCAAAAGGGCTGGCAATGGCAAGCTAAAACAAAACGACGTATCTTCATTTAAACAAATGGTGAGCGTACAATAAAAAAGCTTTTCCTAAAAGGAACAATTCATGAAAGCAACACAACACGAACCACTCTGCATCTCTTACGCTATAAAATGATAAAAGCCCCGTGCGCTTAATTGATGCAGCTTGTCAAACTTCATACCATTTAAGGAGAGAATATTTTACTCAAACATGCCCAAAATTTTAAAAGAATACGCGAGGGAAAACATTCACCAGAGAAATGAAACACTCTACTGAATAATGTTATTTTTATAAGGAAATTTCACCATGGTAAAATTTAAAAATCCGTTCACAAGCTTCTCTCACAATATGAATTCATCTAATAGCAATATACCCCATCCTTCTGAGGATCAAGATCTTGGCAATACTCTCATCCCAAGACAAGAGGTGCCTCCTTTAACAAAAACCGAAATATCCCTCTTGGTTGCAGAAGATGCCACTGTCCACGCAAGCCGACAAACAGTTCAGCATTTATCACAAACTGTTTATGGTAACAAAAACGCATTGAATAAAGATTTGGTCAGGGTTATTAGTGGTCAAAAATCAGGTGAAATGCTTGCTGAACAGGTCACGTGTGCTCCTGAATCTGTTTCCAGTTTTGCAGGTCATGATTTTTTGGGCTTTAAAGATAAAGCGCGCAAAGAAGCTGAAGGAACTTATAAAAAACTTGGTTGTGCAATTGAACAATTTGCTGATACTGTCAGAACTGCGAAAAAGTGCATTAATGAAGAACATCAACAAGAACAACAGCGCCGCAACCAACAGATAGAAAAACCAAGCGAAACACTGCAACATGCTTTCTCTTTATCAAAAGATCAGCAAAGAGAAGCTTTAACGAATTCTCCTGAACTGCGAAAAGAGGTCAGTGATTTTCTGCGGCAAGTCAGTAGCCGCCTCACACCAGAAGAGCGTAAATCAGTCAATCAAGGTAATCATCGAGAGCTTGCTAAAAGTGTTGGTGTATCAGAGGAGCAAGCAAAGACGATTACAGATATCGTTCAAAACGCCAAAGAACTAAATCAACAAGCTCAACAAATCAAACCTGAGCGCCAAAAAACATTAGCTCTGGCTGGATAAAGTACAAAATTTGTACTTCTTCATTTTAGTATTCATGGACGAAAATTGTTTTAACAATATTTTGTCCATGAAATTATGCATAAAAAGGTATCATTTAATATCTTACTGCCAATTTAAAAAATGTTGTTTGACAGTACATCCCCATAAACAAAAAAGTTAAAAGACAATGAAAGATAAAAAGATACGGTTGGCATTTACTTTAACACCCATTGCTTTTCATTCTTTAACAATATTTTTTGTTCCTTATTTGGTATCATTTTTGATAAATGGAATAACGCATCATCAAGCCTATTTTTGTTCAGAGCTATTATGGATGTTGGAGTGCATTGTTATTTTGTTATTGATTGGCACCATATTGCAACAACTGCGCCTGCACAAAACGATCACGTCTGTTTTGACTATCTTTTTTTATCTCATCGCTTTTTACTCTTTTGGCAATAAAATGAAACGCTTCAGTTTCTTCCTTAATCAACAAAGAATGGCTTACATAGCGGCTCTAAAATTCATCAACCTCATAATTTTCTCTGACGCAATTACTGGCATCTTTGCTTTGAGCAATGCAACACCTCAAAGCCTCTGCGCAAAAAGAATGTAAAAAAGGAACGGTTTATTAAAATAACCCCCGCCTAATTCTTTTGCATTTTTTCTACAAACGCACTGCAAGATATGTGTGATGTAACCAGTGCTCTCCACGTAATTTGAGAGGATAACATTTTATTCAACAATGCTCAAAACTTTAAAAAAATACGCAAGGGAAAATCTTCATAAGAAGCATTGAACATCCTTATGAAAAGCATTGTGTTACAAGGATCACCACTATGAAAAAATCAAAAGAATCATTATCAGCATCACCTGACAGACGACCTGCATCTTCTCATTATATCTACCCTCATAGCATTACGCTAAAAAATAAATATGGAATAAGAGAAGTTGAAACCTTTAATAAAAGATATGAACATGATTTAAAAAGAGAAATGATCAATCTGCACAGAGAACCTTTACCAGAAAAGATTGATTCAACTTATCTAAAATATATTCATCAATACTTGTTTCAAGGTATTTTTGAGTGGGCAGGAATGACCCGCAATCTCCCATTTGTATTTGAAGATGGCAGCGTTGCTTTTATGCCAATAATTGCAAGATCAGATCAGACAGCTGCTTTTGCAGAAGGTGACGAAATCCAAGACGGGTTAGATAAATTAGATCAAATGCTTGCTGAAAAAAACAGTTTGCAAAATTTATCACGCGAAGACTTCATCAATAATGCAGCGCAAATGTTTGCCTTGCTCAATCACATACGCCCTTTCAGAGAAGGCAATGAGCCTGCACAACAGATGTTTTTTGAAAAGCTTGCCAAATTTGCAGGTTATAAGCTTGACTTTTCACTTGTAACACAAGCACGCATAGAAAATGCCAATGTTGCAGTAGCGCGATATAATTATTTCGCGCCAATGAAACATATGTTTGAAGATATTTCTGATCCTTTCAAAGCAGCTGCATTAAAGGAATCAATGAACTGTATTCACTATATAGAACGCAAAAATATCAATGATTGTATTATTATGTCTGCGAAAGAAGGTAATACCTATAGAGGAACTTATCGTGGTTATGGAGCAAAAAGCTTTACAATCAATGTGAACGATACTTATATTGTCAGTCATGTAGATCATCTCACACCAGAACAACGTAAAACGCTAAATATCGGAGATAGTGTTACCTTTACAGTCCCAAACGCCGAAGATTTAAAAAAAATTCTCATCCCTAAAGAAAACTTAGCACCTTTAACAAAAAACGAAATTGTCACAAAAATTACAGAAAACACCTTTGTTCAAAAAAGTCAAAGAGAAGTCTGTCGCCTATCAGAGCTCGTTTATGGTAATTCGAAAGCATTAAGTGAACAAATGAAGCTGGTGCATACAAATCCCAGCTTTGGTGAGCAAATTGTTGAACAAATTGTAAGATCTCCTAGTTCTATTTCTAAAATTGCAGGCATCTCATTTTTAGGTATAAAAAGTGCAGCGCACAAAGAAGCTGAAAGTAATATTATACAACTGAGTGCTGCATTTGAAAATTTTACGGATACTGTAAAATATGCCAAGAAGCGCATCGATGAAAAACATCAAATAGAGCAACAACGCCGCGGGCAAATGGTAGAAGTACCAAGCAAAATGGTGCAATGTGTTCTTTCTTTGCCAAAAAGAATACAGCAAAAAACACTCGTGAGCTCTCCTTTACTACGAGAAGAGCTCTGTGACTTTATAGAGAAAGTCAACTCTCGCCTCTCATCAAGCGAGCGTCAAGCAATCCACGATAAAAATTACGCAAAACTCATGCATAGTATCGGCATATCAGAACATAAAGCAAAGGAAATTACAACAACTGTTACACAAGCAAAAAAAGCACATCAACTCGCACAAACTCTACAAATAAATCGTTCAAAATCAGAAGCACAATTACTCATCCACGTCCCAAAAATGAATCGATCGCAGTCAATGGACATGGTTATTTAAACTATTATTGCTTTTTCGTTTTAACACGCATGGAAAAAAACTTTTTTAGCAATATCTTACTCACAAAAAGGTGTCATTTTACTATATAGCCCGATCAGAAAGTTAAAAGACAATGAAATACACAAATATGCAGCTAGCATTTATTTTGACGTCCATTGCTTTTTATTCTTTAACAATATTTTTTACTCTCCGCTTAGTGCCATTTTTGAGAAACAGGATGAGGCAGTATCAAGCTTATCTTCGTTTAGAACCAGTGCTGATGTTCATTGCTGCTTTGTCGTTGATTGATATTGTATCGCAAAAGTTGCATTTGCGCAAAATAATCATACTTATTTCCATTGTCTTTTTTAGTGCTGTTATTCTTTACTCTCTTGACTGTGAAATAGGATGTTTAAGCTCCTCCCTTAATCAACAGAGCGTAAATTATACTCTAAAATTCATGAATCCTATGTTTGTCTTTTGCAGCATTATTTCTCTTTTAGTAATTCAATTCATAACAACCTCTCCGCACATAAGGAATGTACAATATGTAAAAAAGAAACTGGTCATGAGAATAATACCAATGAACCATTCTATATCTTTTATATTCAAAGTAGCGACAAAAGCACTGCGAAACATTTGATACAACCAGTGGCGTACATGGCAAATTGCGGGAGCCACACTTCATTCAAAAATACTCAAATCTAGGAGGGCATGCGAGGGGAAAATCTTCATAAGAGGAATTCAATACTCTTATGAAAATATTTATAAGGAAATAACCATGTTAAAAGCGAAAGAAGTCTATACTGGTCATGCAGCAAATTATTTCTATACTCGCAGTAAAATACCAAAAAATAAATATGGTATCAAAAAATCTAAAGATCTTAATAAAAGATGGTTGCATGACGCAGCAAGAGCAATCACCACTCTGGAAAGAGAACCCTTTCCAAGACAGTTTAGTTCCGAATATCTAAAATATATTCATTACAGCTTATTTCGCAATACTTTTGATTGGGCTGGAAAAACCCGTAACATGCCCACGACATTGGAAGATGGTACCCTTGCCTTCATGATGACAATGGAACCAGCACAATCAGGCGTTTCTTTTGCAAGCCATGCACAAATTGAACAAGAATTAAAACAATTCGATCAAATGCTTGTTGAAAAAAATAATTTACAAAATTTATCACGCATAGATTTTATCAATAATGTAACGCACCTTTTTACCTCTCTTAATCATATTTATCCTTTCGTAGCAGGCGGTGAGCATACGGAGCGGATATTTTTTGAAAACCTTGCCGAAAATGCAGGTCATAAAATTGATTTTTCAGTCGTGACAAAAACACGTATGCACACTGTCAGTCTACTGGCTGCAAAATATGGTGATCTCACTCCCATGAAGGAAATGTTTGAAGATATTTCCCATCCTGCAAAGATGGCTGCCCTACAAGAGTTCATGAAAGGTATGATAGCAGTGAAGGGTGAAGATATTCATGAACACCTTGTTTTAGCTACAAAAGAAAATTCAACCTATCAAGGTATCTATCAAGGTGTTGGCGACAAGAGCTTTTCAATTATGACCAATGATGGAACTTACATTGTCGGTCTAGCAGATCAACTTACACCAGAACAACGAAAAACCTTAAAACCTGGTGACATGTTTATCTTTACAACTCCAATGGAAAAGGACATTCAAAATACTCTTATCCCAAAAGAAACCTTAGCGCCTTTAACGACAAAAGAAATTGCTGAAAAAATTGCAAAAAATCCTACTATTCAAACACTAAAGCAAGAAATCCAAAATTTGTCACAAACTGTTTATGGAAACAAGAAAGTCTTAGATCAAAAGCTGGAGTCGATTAATCAAGACCCAAACGCAAACAAACAGCTTCCTAATCAAATTGCAGGGCATCCTCAATCTTTTCATAGAATTGCAGGTATTTGTGCCTTTGGCTTTTCTACGACAAAATACCAAAATGCTCAAGAGTGTGTTTGGGGTCTCTCTCAGAAGGTTGAAACTTATATAGAAGCTGTAAATAATGCTAAGAGAGAAATGATTAAAGAACATAAAGCAGAACAACAACGCCGCGGTCAACAGATAGAAGTGCCAAGTAAAGCTCTACAAGAAGCTCTCTCTTCACCAAAGGAAATACGACAAGAAACCCTTCAAGCATCTCCTGCGCTGCAAAAAGAGCTCAGTGATTTTATAGAAAAAATCAACAACCGTCTCTCTGTCAGCGAGCATAAAGCAATCAGCTACAAAGAGTATGGAAAACTCATAGTAAGTGTTGGTATATCAGAAGAGAAAGTAAAGGAAATTGTAAAAACCGTTACACATGCCAAAGAAGCACACCAACAGCAGCAGCAGCAGCAGCAAGCCCAAGCTGTTAAATTACACCGATCACAAGCTTTATCTATGGCCAATTAAAAATTGCAAGACTTTACTTCCTTCATTTTAACATTCATGGGCAAAAACTGTTTTGACAATATTTTGTCCATGAAAGAAGGAACAACCGTCGAAAGTTAAGACAAAATGAAAGATAAAAAGACATCGCTAAAACTCATTTTAATACCCATTGCTTTCAGTTTTTTAACAATATGCCTTATTCTTCATTTGGAGTCATTGGTGATAAATGGGATGAGAAGTCATCAAGTTTTTTGGTCTCTTCGTTTAGAGTCATTATTGATGCTGATACTCATTGCTACGGCATCATTGATTTACGCCTTATCGCAAAAATTATACTTACACAAAGCAAGCATATCTGTTCTCGCTGTCTTTTTCTGTCTCATCGTTTGTTACTCTCTTGGCTATTTTAACCATTGGTGCAACTGCAAAATTGCAAAATTAAGTCCCTCTCTTAATCAAGAAAAAATGACTTGAAGCTCTGCTTTTAAATTCACCAATCCCATGATTATCTTTGGCATCATCATCGGCATTTTTCTTTTAGCAATTTTATTCATAGCCAGCCTCTCCTACATAAGGAATGTCAAACATGTAGAAAAAAACATTGCATGAGAATAACACGTGCGAACCATTCTGCTTCTTTTATATCAAAATAGCAATAAAAACACTGCAAAGTGATTGATACAACACGTGGCGCTTATACAAATTGCGGGAGCCACATCTCACCCAAAAGCACTTAAAATTTAAGAGAACATGCGAGGGGAAAATCTTTCATGAGAGTCATGAAATGCTCTTATGGAAATACTACCCTTATAAGGAAAAAACAATGTTAAAAGCGAAAGAAATCTATACTGGTCATGCAGCAAATTATTTCTATGCTCGTAGTAACACACCAAAAAACAAATATGGTATCAAGAACTCTAAAGATCTTTATAGAAGATGGATACACGATGGAGCAAGAGCAATCGTTAATCTGGAAAGAGAAGATCTCCCAAAACAGTTTAATTCTGAATATCTAAAATATATTCATCACAGCTTATTTCGTAATACTTTTGACTGGGCTGGAAAAACCCGTAACATGCCCACGATATTGGAAGACGGTACCCTTGCTTTCATGACGACAATGAAATCAGCGCAATCTGGCATTCCGTTTGCAAATAATACGCAAATTGAACAAGGTTTAAAAGAATTTGATCAAACGCTTGCTGAAAAAAATAATTTACAAAACTTATCACATGAAGAATTTGTCGAAAATGCAGCAAAACTCTTTACCTCTCTTCATCATATACATCCTTTTGTAGCAGGTGGTGAATATACAGAGCGGATATTTTTTGAAAAGCTTGCCAAATCTGCAGGTCATAAGCTTGACTTTTCACTGGTGACAAAAGCACGCATAGAAAATGCCAATGTTGCAGCAGAACGATATAACTATCTTTCCCCTATGAAACATATATTTGATGATATTTCTCATCCCCAAAAGGCGGCTGCGTTAAAAGAAGCAATGAGCTACATACACTATACCGAGCACAAAAATATAAATAATTATATTGTTATGTCTGCAAAGGAAGGTGTTAATTATACAGGGACTTATCGCGGTCATGGAGCAAAAAGCTTTATCATTAACGCAAAAAATACTTACATTGTCGGTCTTGTAGATCATCTCACACCAGAACAACGAAAGACATTAAAACCTGGTGACACATTTACTTTTACAGTTCCAAACACCGAAGATTTAAAAAACATTCTCATCCCAAAAGAAACCTTAACGCCTTTAACAAAAGAGGCAATGTCTGCAAAAGTTGCAAAAAATCCTACTGTTCAAGAACTAAGACAAGAAATTCAATATTTATCAAAGATTGTTTATAATACTGAAAAAGTCCTCGATAAAAAGCTGGAGTCGATTAATCAAAATCCAAATTTGAGCAAAAAACTTCCCACCCAAATTGCAAGACATCCTCAATCTTTTCATAAACTTGCAGGTTTTTGTTTCTGTGGCATTTCCACGAAAAAATACCAAGATGCTCAAGAGTGTGTTTGGAGTCTCTCTCAGAAGGTTGAAGCTTATATAGAAGCTGTAGGGAATGCTCAGAAGGAAATCATTAAAGAACATAAAGCAGAACAACAGCGCCGCGGTCAACAGGTAGAAATGCCAAGCAAAGATCTGCAAGAAGCTCTCTCTTTACCAAAACAAAGACGACAAGAAGCCCTTCAAGCATCTCCTACACTGCAAAAAGAACTCAGTGATTTTATGGAAAAAATCAATACCCGTCTCTCTGTCAGCGAGCGTGAAGCAATCAACTACAGAAAATATGGCAAACTTATAGAGAGTGTTGGTATATCACAACATAAAGCAGAGGAAATTACAAAAATCTTTACACAAGCCAAACACGCACAGCAGCAACAGCAACAAACCCAAGTTGTTAGGTTACATCGATCACAAGCTTTATCCATGACCAATTAAAAATTGTAAGATTTTGCTTCCTGCATTTTAACACTCATGGGCAAAAACTGTTTTGACAATATTCTGCCCATGAAAAAAGATATCCTCTCACACCTTACTGCCAATTTTAAAGGTGTTGTTTACGAACACACCTTGGTAAATAAACCTAAAAGTTAAAAGATAATGAAATATACAAAGACACAGTTAACACTTATTTTAACACCCATTGCTTTTGGTTCTTTAACAATCTTCCTTGTACCTCATTTGTTATCGTTTGTGATAGATGGAATGACAGATTATCAAGCTTATTGGTATCTTCGCTCACAACCATTATTGGTGCTGGTGCTCGTTACGCTTGTATCATTGATTTATACTCTGTCACAAAAACTATACTTACGTAAAGCGATCACAATTATCTCAGCGATTTTTTTTAGTCTCATCGCTTTTTACCACATTGGATATGAAATCAAACGATTAAGTCCCTATATTGGGCAACAAGGAATAACGTGGAGCTATGCTCTTAAATTCATGGATCCCATGGTTGTTTTTGGTACAGTGACTGGCATTTTTCTGTTAGCAATACAATTTCTCACAACTACCCCGCGCACAAGCAATGTAAAGCGTGCCAAAAAAGGCGTTTTTGGTAACGCATCATGGATGAATTTAAGAGAAGCAGCAAAAATCTTCCCTGCAAACGGTCAAATTGTTGTTGGTGAAAGATACCGTGTTGATCAAGATAGTGTGCGTGATATTCCTTTTTCGCCTAGCAATAAAACAACATGGGGAAAGGGTGGAAAAACACCTTTGCTCACCTTTAATCTTGATTTTGGTTCAACCCACATGATCTTCTTTGCTGGCTCTGGTGGGTATAAAACAACAAGTACAGTGGTTCCAACATGTTTGACATATTCAGGATCTGTTGTGTGCCTTGACCCTTCAACAGAAGTTGCACCAATGGTCAAATTTGCACGTAAAAAAATGAGCAATAGAAATGTTATTGTTCTCGATCCAAATTCAATATCGACAAAAAATTTTAATGTACTTGATTGGCTTTTAAACGACAACGTACCACGCACACAACGTGAAGCCAATATTGTAAGTTTTGCCAAATTGCTTCTCACGGATAAAAAATCAGACAATTCTTCGGCAGAATATTTTTCAACACAAGCGCATAATCTCTTAACTGCTCTTCTTGCGCATGTCATCTTTTCTGATGAATATGAAGAAAGTGAGCGCAATTTAAAAACATTGCGCAAAATCCTTTCTCAATCAGAAACAGCTGTCGTTAATCAATTGCGCAATATTCAAGAAACCTCGCCCTCTCCTTTTGTACGTGAAATGGTAGGTATTTTCACAGAAATGGCAGAGCAAACTTTTTCTGGGGTCTATACAACCGCATCAAAAGACACTCAGTGGCTTTCTTTGTCCAATTATGCCGATCTTGTTTGTGGTAGTGATTTTACATCCTCAGATATAGCAAATGGGAATACAGATGTTTTTCTTAATCTCCCTGCAAGCATTTTAAACAGTTATCCAAGCATTGGGCGCGTAATTATTGGTGCTTTTTTAAATGCCATGGTTACAGCTGACGGAAATTACAAAAAACGTGTTTTGTTTGTTTTGGATGAAGTTGATCTTCTCGGTTATATGAATATTTTAGAAGAAGCACGCGACCGTGGTCGTAAATATGGCATATCCTTGATGTTATTTTATCAATCCTCTGGTCAGTTGGTTAATCACTTTGGAGAAGCTGGAGCACGATCATGGTTTGAAAGTTGTTCATTTGTAAGTTATGCTGCCATTAAAGATCTACAAACAGCCAAAGACATTTCAGAACGTTGCGGACAAATGACCGTTGAAGTGACTGGAACAAGCAAATCTAGGGGTTTGTCTCTTGGAAAAAGCTCTCAAAATATCAATTACCAACAAAGAGCACTAATCTTACCCCATGAAATTATTCAAGAGATGCGTCAAGATGAACAGATCATTCTTATGCAAGGACACCCACCTTTGCGCTGTGGACGATCGATTTATTTTAGAAGAAAAGAAATGTTAGCCGCTGCTGAAAAAAACCGCTTTGCTCCACAAGCAAAAAAAAGCTGAAAAACACTTTTTATGGGTATTTTATCCCAAAGCAACATCAACAGTATAAAACAAGGAAAGCAGCACTCTTGGTTTAACAAAAACCCATTAAACAGAAATTCTTATATCCAATAAAGAAACCATGTGGGAAAAGTTTTTTATTGTTGTTATTTTATGATTTGTGCTTATCGATTTTAGCACTTTATACAAGATACAAATTATCATTAGCAATCTCACTACCCCACATAACTTCTACAACCACCATGCCCACGCTTTAAACCCACATTTACGTAAAGAAAAAATCAAACCAGCAGGAGTGTGATATTGCTTTTCATTTTATAATAAACTGCTCATTTCAACTTCAAGATGAGCCATTTATTAAATTTTTAAATATTAAGCTTAAAATAATCTCACTTGAATATTTTCTCTTTTCATGATTTCAACGCGCGTCATATGCAACCTTAATAAAAACACACAAATAAAGACAATAAATCACTACAATCGCATCCAATTAAGTTCTAAGAGATTTTGAAGATATTAAAATCTGGAAACTAAAATTATTGAATAGAGTCACCAAAAAATAAGCCATTCATTGCAGTAATACTTAAAACGATACTTTTCACTGGCAATACCCTACTCTTAAATCATACCCAGATTTAACAGTCATAACAAAATTTATGAAAATTTTCAGTGCTGCTCATATTTTTGGTACTACCATTGTTGCCAATAATGCCTTTGTTATTGGTAACACTAAACAAAGACAAAATTCTCAATGAGACTGAAATATTTAGCTCTCTTTAAAGCCATAGCTTAAAAGAGAGAGGACAACTCTCATTTTTATAATTTTGCATTTCTGAACAACTTTTGTTGATTTTAACAGTGACTGAGAAATAGAAATAAAATATTTTTGTCTCTACTTACACAACCATATTTTATGCAAAAAAAGACAATGTTAAAAATAAATATTATCTTTATAAATTTTTGAGGTAATTTTATTTTGCAAAATAAAAAGGCAGTAAGATAAAATTTATCAAAACAATAAATGATCCTTAACTGCCATGTTATTTTAAAACACTTTAATTATTTTCATTAACAGAGTGTACTAACTCCTGCTCAAAGCTTTGCAAACGTTTATAAATTGACATCAATTCCACCAGAGTTGTCCATGAATTGATAAGATACTGAAAGGCACTTCTTACTTGCTCAAAAACATTGAGGATTTGCGTCATTAATCCTAGCGTAATAGCACCAGTAATGATAGACGGCAGCAACAGTAAGATCCCAATAATATTATCAATCTGCAAATAAAGTATTCGGGCAATGTTGAAATAAACATAGTGCCAATACAATTGAAAGTAATTAATACGTACATCATTGAAGAGCTCTTTGACTGTTAGCGGCGATGCGCGTTTGTCATCGTCTTCTCCATAGACAAGCTCTTTACGGTATGCTGCCTCAGCACGTTGATTTTTGAAATGCAAACCTGGCAGCTTTATTCCCATGATCGCTAACATACCAGTTCCTGCTATTGACCAGATAAGAGCAGCTATCACTAATCCATAAGGCACATGACCTATAATAGGAAGTACTGGAACATATACGGAAAGGTGTATAAGTATCGGTAAAAACGCAATAAGCGTCATGATAGCCTTGATGAGTCCAATACCAAGACTTTCCATTGTGGAGGCAAAACGCATAGTATCTTCCTGCACACGCTGCGCTGCGCCTTCTATATGGCGCAAATGTGACCAATGATTCGTGTAATAATCACTCATTGCTGTACGCCAGCGAAAAACATAGTGACTCACAAAAAAATTATTAAGCACACCTACCACAACAGCAACCAGTGCAATTCCCAGAAAAATAACGATTTCATGATAAAACTGTGCAATGCTTACAGAATTTGGTTTGCTCAATGCAGCTTGGATCAAATCATAAAAGGGCGCATACCAAGCATTAATAGTCACACCAATATCCACTAAAAACCACGCAACAAAAACGATCAATGCTGATCCCAAAATAGACCATTTTTGCCAGCTATGTGGATGAAAAATAAACCAATAGAGGGAAAAAATTCCTACACAAAACGCATAATAAGTGTAAAAAATAAGGTAATTGCCAGACCAAAACCGTACTATGCTAACAGGCGGTGTTTTTGACACATTCAACCACTCCGCAAAATAAAAACTACCGCCTACCTGCCAAACAATAACTGTAATACAGCCCCATATAATAACCATCGATAAAAAACGTTTTGGTTTTGGAAAAAATGAATTGAACATAATATATTCCTGATAAGTTTGTTATCTCATTGATTAATTATATTAAATCAGCACTAGTCTCAAAATTTTATAACCTGATGTTTATCTTTACAGGAAGATTTTTTCACAAACAATGTTGTTCTTAACATTAAAGGAAATTAGATAAAAATTTGATCTACATAAGTATAAAAATATCAATTTTTTTATTTGACTATAAATAAAAACAAGCGTTACATTTTACATGTGTAGCGATCATTATTCTTTTAGTACATATACAGTTTGATTAACGCATAGAACCATTTTTGCGTTAAAAATAGATGAGATCATATACTACAAATTCTGCAATAAGTTTTTAATCATCGCGCTATTTTAATTTTATCGCTTTTGATTTAAGTCAAACTCTTACTTATAAACCACTCCCTTTCAGAAATTTTTATTTAAAGCACTCTATAACCTCAAAAATTTTTTATGAATCTTTTGTAGTAACTTAAAGACAAGCATTCCAATGGATTTCTCATTCTGTTAAATTGAGTAAACCATGTAAAGATCGCTCTAAATAAAGTTCTCCTTTGTTTTGTCGCGCGATCATGCCTCGTAGATATCCTCCTGGTGATTGAATGATCTGTCGACTATATTTTTCTAAAATAATCCCAATAGCCAAAGCAGTTTTCTCTAATCCCATCGATTTTTTTGCAGTCTCAATAGCGCTCGCTGAGATTCCAAGCATTTTAGATAAAAAATCCATAGATCCTATAATATCTTTTGCACCTTTAAGGTTATTATCAAGGTACATTGCTGTATGGGGCATAGCTTTAACCCACATCTCTGACTTAATTTGAAGCAATGCGCAGTCATTTAAAGGAATTGATCTTTCATTTTTGCTGTTATTATTTTCATAAGCTTTTTTGTTGCGACTGAAAGTCGCATTATTTTTTGAAATGTGTTTGGATTTATCCAAACGCTTTTTTTCTTGTTTTTTTGAAGAGTCGTTATTTTGATGATTTGCTTTATTACTTTTACAAATGAAATAAGGGTTTGTATTATGTATGTGCATAACATTTTCGATATATCTGCATAACATTTTATGAGAAAGTAAACGACTTAAAATGAGATTTAAAAGCTTAATAGCTTTCTCAAGTTTAACAAATGATGCTTTAGCAGGAGCACCAATCACTGCTGTAATCTTTCTCACACGTCTCCAAAACAATGAAACAATTGGAACAGTTTCTACAAGTGCAACATAAGAGTGTAATTGACGATAAAGACCACGAAACCGTCGAGCAGCAACATTTTGACGTCTTATCTCTTCTTTGACAGTAACAATCAAATGCTGCAGTTCATGATAACGTACAATTAAAATGCTCAAATCAATTCCACAAGCAGTTATTATATCGCCCTTACAACTGACAGGAAACCGTTTATAATTGCTAGAATCCCGCATAACAATAAGCCCTTTATCAAAAAGGCGAGAAAGAAGTCTGCTCGTATGAACACTACTACATCCAATCTCCAAACCAATCTGACGATTGCTTTTAAAAACAATCGGGATACTTCCTTTTTCAAAAGACGACGTTGGAAGCGTATTGAGCAGAATGTGCAATAACTGCACCTCTGTTGCTTTAATCAAGCCCGTTATTGGCAATTGTCGTACAAGAGAAATGAGCTGACCTCGACTAACATCTCCAATGTCAGCATGATCTGCTTTTTTTATATATTCGATATGATGTGCCCCCATACGTCTTCCAGGCGTCTTTTTAACCATAAACATTTTAACCTCTCTTTTAGAGGCAAAAAAATGATAAAAATACCCCATGTTCTGCAAAATTCCTCTTGCAGAATGACGCTTAATAAATTAAATAGAGAGAAGTTTATTTTATTGATCTTGTAGGTTTTATTGATCTTATAATTCTATAGTTCTTATAGATTTTTGGTCTATTTAATTTACTAAGTAGATATTTTTAGAAACCCTTCTGTTTCAGCAGTTGGGTTTTATTTTTTTGCCATTTGCATCTTCTATCCTTTATATGAATCACTTATCTGCACACCTCGTGCAGTTTTCACTATATTGAAAAGATTTTCTGTTTCAATAAATTAATATAATTTAATATCATTGCTCCTCCATTTTTTGTTCATACGCATTCATGAGAATTTCCAAAAATTCGCCATGGCGATAGCGTTCTTTTTTAGCCATAGTACGAAAGCGGCTAACGATATCCGCATGAGCTTTAATATTGATTTGTTCATCATCCGACTTTTCACGACTTGGAAAAGCTGTTGTTTTATCTATTTCTTTGCGTTTTAGAGCATATGTATCAGACACATTTTTTCGTGGTTCAAAATCTTCAAGATCAGAAAAATTCAATGGTTTTCTTTCATTGTTCATTACTTTATATCCTTTCTTTTCGAGCACGTTTCAATTTTGTAATAACTTCTGCAAAAAATGATTCAACATTACCAATCGCAGTTTCTAAATTATTGACTTCTTTTGCATTAAGAGTGCGATGAGAACCACCCATTGCAAAAATTGCAGAAAAAGCATCACGTTCATTTATTTCTGTTTCAAAGACATCAATTTTTGGATTGTTCTTAAATTGAGATGATATAAAGCGAGAAGTTCTTGATTTTGCAACAACTTTTGATTGCGTAAACAAAATAGCATAAGAGATATAACGTTTTACAATTTTCATATTCCTATGAATCTCTCTAATGATCTCAAGAGCTGCAAGAGCATCTTGTTGCTGTTCCTTCATTGGCACAATAACAAAATCAGATTGGCTAATTGCATAACTTGTGAGCCGAGATGCCGTGCCTTCTAAATCAACAATTACGAATGGATCTCTAGTAGCTGCACTTTCTATCTCATCTAAAATAGTCTTTTCAGATTCATTGGTGACAACAGTTAAATTATTAGGTTTCCCCTGCATTTTAGACCAAGCTGTTATAGGATGGCGCGGATCAGCATCGATAAGAGTAACAGGCTTTACATAAGCCAGCTCGCAAGCGAGCAGCAAAGCAGAAGTTGTCTTTCCGCTACCGCCTTTAGAATTGGCAAATGAAATAACAGGCATTTATTTCCTCATGCAATAAAATATTATATCATATAATATTATAAAATATAGTACTATATTATAACTTAAAGTATAAAAAAGTACTAAAATATACTATTTAATGCACTAGGCAGCAATAAATATTCAGAAAATGAATCTGAGCAATAAAAAACATTCATGGCTTTTTGACAAAAATCTGTCGTTTAAGCCGAAAATAAGTAGCACGAGAGATACCAGTTTTTTCTTTCACAACTTTTGGTGAAAGTCCTTGTTTAATCAAAAGCAAAGCCATCTCTGTTTTTGGATGAGGCTTTCTACCGAATTTTATGCCAGCTTCCATGGCAGCAGTTCGTCCATCATTGGTTCGCTCCAGAATACGTGCGCGTTCAGCTTCTGCCACAGCAGCTAAAATCTGAATAACCATTTTCCCCATTGTTCCTTCAGTACTAAGACCATTTTCTAAAAAACGCAGTGCAATTCCTTTTTTGTGGCATATATTAATAATGTGGATCATATCTGCAGTATTACGCCCAAGACGATCCATTTTCGTGCAAATAATCATGTCATCTTTTTCTGCACGCCCAAGCAGCCGCTGTAACCCTTCCCGTTGATCCGTAGATCCTGTCATCATATCCGTAAAAATGCGATCTTCACGCACTCCAGCTTTTTTGAGTTCAGCGATCTGAAGAGTTAACTTTTGATGATTAGTTGATACTCTTGCATAACCTAATAGTGCCATTTCAGTCTCACAAATCATTTTTAATACAGATTAAGGATCATAATATAAAAATATGATTTATGATACTTATTTTACATGCTTTTAAAATAGTATCAAAAGTTATAAGTTTTGAGACAATTGCTCGTGCATTAAATTAAATGAACATTTTCGAGTGCGTTTAACAAGTGAATAAATATCCATAGAGTATAGATACTGTTTTCAATCACGAATATAGCCTACAAAAAAGCCAAAATCGGTAAATAATTAACCTCGAATTTCAAATTGTCTTTTTAGTGTTTTAACTCTTTCAAAATTAACAACAATTTTGATATTATTTCCCTGCTTAATCAAAAACTTAAGCATTTTTATTTCGTTGCTCCTCCGAAACTCTTTGTTTAAGAGCTTATATAATTTAAGTTGAGGAATCTTCAAAAATTGACTATTCCGCTTCTAGATCAAGTTTTCTTTTTAAGAATTTTGCTAATTGTTTTAGCAAATTGTGCTTTAATCAGCATTTTTGAAGTATCTGAAAGACCAATATCTTCATAAATATTGCAAAACTTCCGTAAAATATATCTATTTTCATTTTTTTCCAATTTTTTCTAAATCTAGATGTTCTTTAATAAAATTGATATTTGGTTTAAACGCAGCAATGCCATGGGTTAACTTTTTCTGAAAGCCATGAATAGTAATATATAAAGAATCTTTTCATATTGTAGTTCTTATTGATTTGAGCAAAGAAAGAATAAGAATACGATCAGCACTAGGAGAAAATTTATATAAGTTAGAGGAGACAGAATATTCTGGCTTTAACATATATATCTGTTATTTAAGCTAATAATGATGTATTAGGCCAAAAAAGCTTTTTTTATACCGCAGCTATATTTGGTAACAAAGGACGTATACTAGGCTGAGGATGTTTTCGCGCTTGTGCTAAATCATAGTTTGTTTGCATAGCCAACCAAGCGCGTGCAGTGCTAACACCAGCCATCTCAAGCCTAATAGCTAGATCAGGACTAATCGCAGCCTTTCCGTTTAAAACCCTAGAAAACGCCACACGAGACATACCAAGTCTCGCTGCCGTTTCAGTAACAGATAAACCAAGCTCTACGATCACGTCTTCGCGTAATAATTCACCAGGGTGGGGAGGATTTTTCATCATTGTTTTGCACTCCTTTTCAATGGTAATCTAAATAATCGACCAACTCAACATCTGTATCTTTAAATCGGAATATTACACGCCAATTGCCACTGACAGTGATTGACCAATATCCCTTAAGATCACCTTTTAGCGGGTGTAATCGAAAGGATGGATAATTTAAATCATCGGGTAACATGGCTACTTCAAGTGCACCTAAAATACGCCTTAATTTTTCAGCATGGGCGGCTTGGATTCCTTTTGTCGTATCAGTACGGTAAAAAGTCTCAAGCCCTTTGTGTCGAAATCCTATAATCATAATTTACTATATCGTGTATCGTTACAAAATACAATAAATAAAATTTATATTTATGAAATATGTTCCTTCCTTTTTGATTTTTTTATCATCTTCCTATCGTTTTTTCATGTGCTGATGATTAAAATTTTATCTTACGAGAAAACATTTTCTGTATTAATTTTTAAAATCCAACCAAGATTCTAAAACGAGGAATACAGTCAAAGTATCCAAAATTTTAAGCTCCCCAACCAAAGCTCAAAATAGTAAGTTCCAGAAACATAATACGCATCGTCAAAAACATGCTCAACACCAATGATATAACTATAACCAGCAATTTTAGTATTATCAGTGATTTTATTAAACAAATTCACTCAGACATTTTCGTAAATTTGAGCATTATCTGAAATTTTGCTGAAAATTGTAACTTTAGCATTGTCGCAGAGTTGGGTATTTCTAGTCACCCATGCTCTATTGGGTAATTTAGGCATTGCCATTAACCTCACAAAACCACGTATACAAAAGCTGCCAAAAAGCATAACAGCCTTACCGTAAACATTGGCATTGTAAAAACCCAACATCATGACTTAAGTTCTTTTTTAACTTTATCTAGCTACCTACATCTCCAATTTTGATGAATCCAAAGCTCTTAACCGCTTTAATTTAATAAAGAACAAAATTATTCTAAGAGAACACATAAACCGTGAATTCGTATTTAGGCTGCATGGGACGATCAATAAAATATAAAACTCTCAATCAATTTGGTGTTTGATTATTTTTGAACATCAATTGTGAACAATAAGATTGTTGCTCAACGAAAGCACAAATTAATAAAAATTAATCTATATAACCTTAATTTTTGATATTGTAACCCAATTATACCACTATATAAAATCTAATGTACAAAGTGCAAATTATTAAAATTACTACCTAATTTAGCTAAATATTGTACGTAAAGTATATGTACAACATATTTAAGGCATACATATAACGTATAATTAAAATATATTTAACATATGTTATATGTAAACACAGTATATTAGTGAATATAAAAAGGCGCTCATTGAGAACTTTTATAGTGATGGATCAAGAACTCTAAAACATCTCCAAGAGTTAAAATATTTTGTCCAGATGGCGTCAATTTTTCGGCAAGTGCCCGAAATTCTTCATCAACATCAGGTCGAATTGAAAAAGTTATGCGATTTGTTTTCAAACTGCGGCGCTTAGAGCGACCATCAACATGACCAGATTTTGTTAAATGAATAGACATTTGGGGGGCATCAAAAGATGCGTGACGCGTCGTAAAACCGCTTTGTTGTGCGATTTTATCAATATCATGCTTATCACGTTTGGGAGCTTTTGTTGTAGGTTCTAAAGTAGATAGATCGTTTAAAACTTGAAATGTTGATTTTCGTTCTTTTATCATTACATGACACCTTCTAGCTTTAATGCTTCCACCACATCAGCGGTAACTTGTTCCGCATTTATTATGGCAGACTCAGCATTTGATACATCTGCTTTGTTGAGTTCATAAAGAGTACATCCAAAACCAAAAATAGAAGAAAAGGCAGCTTTATTCATAATTCCATGTTTCAAAACAGGAAGTTTTGCTTCTATCAACTCTTGACGGATTTCTTTTTCTTCACGCGTTTGGATAACAGAGCACTTTGAAAACATAATACGATAAGGAATATTATTTCTCCTCGCTCTTCCTTCACGCGCTATAAAGGAAACAACTTTTGCTGCTTCACGACTATCAAGTTTTGTCCCCGTCATAGGAATAATAACCATATCTGAACGGCTAATAGCATACGAAGCTGTTATATTTGCTGATCCTTCGAGATCAACGATAACAAAGCCAAATGTATTTGCTGCTTCATCTATAACATCTATAATAGTATTTTCATTGACTCTGCCCTGAACCTCTATATTGGGTGGGTAATTAGGACTAGCGTTTTGCCACCATTCATCAGCAATAGGCTGATTGGGATCGGTGTCTATTATTTTCACTTTCGACCCATGTTTTGCCAAAACTTGTGAAAGAACAAGCGCTGATGTTGATTTTCCAACACCGCCTTTTGTTGAACAAAATACGATTGTCGGCATACATAAAAATCCTTATGTGCGTTTTTAATATGTGATATTTATACATGACATATATTAAATATACGTTAAACATATGTCTTAGATATGATCTATATATGTTTTACATATATATTACGTATAAATAACATATGATTTACATATGCTATTTATAAAGTATATGTACAATTGAGTATTTACTTGAATATTTTATATTTTTTATATATTTGCAAAATAATTTTTAGAGTAAAAATTGAAACAAATTGACAATACGAGGGGAGATGACAGCTGACTGAAAAAAATAATTTCAGACGAAAACAACAAATTAACTTCAGAAAAAATGAAAAAATTTGCTATCGTCGCTATTCACCTTGATATGGTCGATATATTTTTAGTACCAAAATAATATTTGCGAGTTTTTTATCTAGTGGTATCTGTTTTGTTGGCTTTCCTATTATGCTTTCTTTTCATTGCATCTGTGATAGCTATGGTAAGCTTATTTATTTTTTCTTTGACAACAAAACACAAGTGGAAACAAAGGAAAGATAAAAGCATAATCAAATCTTTTCGGCAGTTTATGCGCAATTGCTTTTTTACAGTGTCATCTTATTTTCTTACGATTCATAAGGCGTTTTATGTGAAGCGCACAAGACGATATGATGTTGATATTTGTCAGTATACGAAATGAAAATGCAATGTAATGGCTTAGGCATAGCTTAAGCAGAGTAGAATCCTTGAAATTTAAGGTAAGGATTAATATTAAACTGGAAATTCTATCTTGAGAAAACTGACGAATGGAAAATATAAAAAACTTTTTTGTTATGTACGGCTAGTCAGTTGTAAAAAAATATACAGCGTAGATAATTTTAAAAAAGAATGGGAAAAAATGTTTCCTGAGATTCTCTAAAATCAGATAAAAATTGCAAAAATGTATTACAGATTAATCATGAAATATTTTTTTTCAAAAAATTTATAATTCAGAGCCTAGAGTAGGATTTTAAAAGAAAAACCTGTAGACGATAGAACCTGATAAGCGCAATATAAAAGAAAAAACTCATAATCTTTTTCTTTGGTAAAGGTAATGATAAAATTTTTTGCCATAAAAAATAAATTATATACGTAAATAT
>NZ_JBLEBK010000011.1:0-30455 GCF_047263965.1 Bartonella propinqua
TCTATTTATAAAATATCTTTTTCTAAAAATTATAATATAAGTCAAATAATTAAATTTATAGATATTTAAATCATATAAATAAAATAAAGCTCATAAAATTAAAATTTCCTATAATAGGATAATACCTAAAAACAGTGCATTATTGGGATATGCAATTATTTCCACAACGCTAAAAAGCAAAAATAAATCATATATTGGAGTTAATTATAAAACGGTACATACAATTTATTGAGGTAATTTGAAAGGGCATTAAAACCTTCTAACGTGCATAAAGCTCTGATCTCAATACCCTAAACAAATTTTATTTAACTGTTTTTGAAAGCAGGAGCAATTCGAATTCCTAAATCATGTAATTGTGTAGCAGAAACATCAGATGGAGCATTCATCAAAAGATCAAGTGCTTGCTGATTCATAGGGAATAAGGCGACCTCACGTAAATTTTTTACACCTTGCAAAAGCATAATAATACGATCAACACCAGCTGCCATACCACCATGCGGAGGAGCTCCATAATGAAATGCACGATAAAGACTTCCAAAACGATCTTCTACCACTTCCTTAGAAAGACCAACAAGATCAAAAACCTTAAGCATCATTTCTGGAGAATGATTACGGATTCCACCTGATGCAATCTCATAGCCATTGCAAACAAGGTCATATTGAAAAGCTTTAAGAGTAAGAGGATCTTGACAATCAAAAGCATCTTTCCCTCCCTGTGGCATAGAAAAGGGATTATGCGCAAAATCAAGTTTTTTTTCATCTTCATTCCATTCAAAAAATGGAAAATCGACAATCCAAGCTAAAGAAAAACACTCCCGATCAACAAGATCTAATTCTTCTCCTATCCGTGTACGTGCTGTTCCTGCAAAAGATAAAAATTTCTTTGGATCTCCTGCAACAAAAAAACAAGCATCACCACTTTCAAGATCAAGTTGCATACGGATAGCTTCAGTCCTTTGTTCGCCAATATTTTTAGCAATAGGACCTGCTCCTTCAAACTTTCCCTCTTCTTCACGCCAAAAAATATAACCAAGCCCTGCTTGTCCTTCACTTTGCGCCCACACATTCATACGATCACAAAAAGCACGACTTCCACCCGTTTTAGCGGGAATAGCCCATACTTGTGCACTCTTATCGTTAGCCAAAATCTGAGCAAAAACTTTAAAACCAGAATCATAAAAATGCTGAGAAACATCTTCCATGACGATAGGATTACGCAAATCAGGTTTATCAGAGCCATATTTTCGCATTGCTTCATCATAAGGAATACGAGGAAAGCTTTGTGTTACAGGTTTCCCATTTGCAAATTCTTCAAAAATAGAACGCATAATGGGTTCCATTGTGACAAAAATATCTTCTTGCTCAACAAAACTCATTTCAACATCTAACTGATAAAACTCACCTGGAAGACGATCTGCTCGTGGATCTTCATCTCTAAAACATGGAGCAATCTGAAAATAACGATCAAAACCCGACATCATCAACAACTGTTTGTACTGCTGGGGCGCTTGCGGCAATGCGTAAAATTTTCCTTGATGAATACGGCTTGGAATCAAAAAATCACGTGCACCTTCTGGTGATGATGCTGTCAAAATTGGCGTAGCAAATTCTGTAAAACCATTATCTTGCATATACCGTCTCATGGCAGCAATAATTTCAGTGCGGCGCATTATATTTTTGTGCATAGTTTCCCGACGCAAATCAAGAAAACGATATTTCAATCGAATATCCTCTGGATAATCAGGTTCACCAAAAACAGGGAGAGGAAGCTCATCAGATTTTGAAAGAATTTCTACTTCTTTCAAAAAAATTTCAATTTCTCCTGTTGGAAGAGCTGTATTAATAACTTCATCAGAACGTGCACACACTTCCCCATCTACACGAATGACCCACTCAGAACGCACTTTCTCAATAACTTTAAAAGCTGGCGAAGTTGGATCAGCAACGATTTGCGTGATCCCAAAATGATCACGTAAATCTATAAAAAGGATTCCGCCATGATCGCGAACACGATGAACCCACCCTGAAAGACGAACTTGTGTTCCCACATCACATTTACGAAGAGCCGCGCAATTATGACTGCGATAACGGTGCATATTTTTTTCCTTTGATTATAACATTCCACATGCGCTACAAACGTTTTTCGCAGCTATTTGTCAAGATATGATGACAAAGATAAAAAAAATACCATAAAAAGACAAATTTAATTTCTCTAGTTATAATAGAAATAGAATGATGAAACTTATTACACAAACAAAAGACCTTGAAATTGCTATTACTACTTTACGTAATTCTGATTTTGTAACAGTAGATACCGAATTTATCCGAGAAACAACTTTTTGGCCTCAACTGTGTTTAATCCAGCTTGCATCACCAGATGTTACAATGCTAATTGACCCAATGTCACGTGACATTGATTTACAATTATTTTTTGATCTAATGATTGATAAAAAAATTGTCAAAGTTTTCCACGCTGCACGCCAAGATATCGAAATTATTTATCACCTTGGAGGCATTATTCCCTCTCCTCTTTTCGACACGCAGATAGCAGGATCAATTTGCGGATTTGGTGATTCTATCTCTTATGATCAAATTGTACAACGTTGTACGGGAAATCATCTTGATAAATCGTCCCGTTTTACAGACTGGAGCTGCCGCCCTCTTTCTGAAAAACAACTGCTCTATGCACTTGCTGATGTCACCCACCTAAGAGACGTTTATCTTTTATTGAAAAGCCAATTAGAAAAAAACAATCGCACACACTGGATGGATGACGAAATAAGGATATTATCAACACCCACAACCTATGATATGCCAGAAGATGAAGCATGGAAAAAGGTAAAAGGAAAAGTTAAAAAACCTCGTGAACTTGCCGTTTTACAAAAAATAGCAGCTTGGCGCGAACGTGAAGCACGAAGATATAATATTCCACGTCGTCATATCATGAAAGATGAATGCCTTATTGAAATCGCAACCCAACAACCGAAAGATGAATCCGCATTAAAATCTTTGCGCAGTCTTAATAAAAATTGGGATAAACGATCAATTGCGCAAACATTACTCAAAGCTGTCCATGAGGGCTTAGAGATCGATATTACAACACTACCAACCCTTCCCAAATATAATCCCATGAATGATACAACAACTGTTGTCATAGATCTTCTTAAAGTATTATTAAAACTCGTTGCAAATGAAAACGGCATTGCACCTAAAATTATTGCAACTTCCAACGACTTAGAAAAAATCGCGAATGGTAGCGTAAAACAAAATATCCCTGCTATGAATGGGTGGCGCTATGAAATATTTGGTCAAAAAGCGGAAAAAATGCTAAAGGGTCAGATAGGGTTATACTTTAAAAATGGAAAAATAAATACTAAACAGCTTTAATTTGCAAAAAACATTTTCACTTTTTGTACTCTGAAACTAACACGATGAAAATATTGTAAATAGAACTATTCTTTTATTTAATATAAAAATGAGTGAGCTTTCAAAAGAGCAATTTTCTTCAATCTCACCTAAAAAGTGCGTTAAATTTGTTTGAAAAAACGTAAAAGAAATTTTAGAGAAGTCTTGAATATTCTCTGCTACTCATTTTACTATATTAATTTTAAAGTGGCGTTCTATAACCAGCACAAAATGTAATTAATAAATATCAATCATAATTTCGAAAATTAATATACAATCAAGACATATGTAAAAAATAATTAAATATCAATTAAGTATAATCATACATTTGATAAGTATAGATAAAAGTAAATCTTTATTTTTAAAATATAAATAGAAAATTTATATAATAACGTACTAAAATATACAATAATATGAATATAATATAATTTTTCTAACTTAAAAATAAAAAATTAGCAAACTTCAAAAGTAAGAGGTAATTTTATTATTTGTGACAATTGCTTTAACCGCTCGCAGGGACGCTCCCCTATTAAATCAGCATAACGCACTGGAACATGCAATATAACATGATCTGATCTTTTATGCCAAAAAAAGTTAGGTAAGACTCCTGCAATGGAAGCACTAAAAAGATTAGCAATACGCATAATCCCACCAAGAATACGTGCTTTCTCAACTATATTTCTTGTTGCCAATTGGAAAATTTCTGGTGCTTCTTCATCAGCCTGTAAGCCTGTATTACGAAAAAAAACAGCCAGCGCAGCATAAACACGTCCTTCATGAGAAATTCCTGGATAAGATCCTAATGCTATCTGATTAGCCGCCTCACTACCTCGATAATCTGGATGTATACGCCAACCAATGTCAGCAAGAAGACAAGCAGCTTTACGGTAACGACATTCATTTTCAGTCTCCAAAATTCCAAAAGCTTCAAACGCATTGGTAGTAAAATCAATAAGTTCTTCTGCTTGCTTTGGTGAACGCGCCCGTAGAGTAGCCATTTCCATACATGCCGCAAACAAAGAATCCGATTTACGAACTTCTTGCGACAATCGTGAATAAAGAAAACCTTCACGTACCCCAGCACCAGAAAAAATTATTTTTTCAAAACCCATACATTGAATAAGTTTAATAAGAATGATTGCTCCATAAGACAAAAGCTGACGGCGATTTTTTGAAATAGCCGAAATCCCTTTCATATCATCAATACTGCCACTCGCTACAAGATGCAAAAAACTCTCCATCTCAACTGCATCAACTTCATAGCCATGCATAACAGGCAGCTGGTAATGTTTTGTGACCATATAAAGTTTTGCCAAATTCCGCCACGTTCCTCCTACTGCATAAAAATAACGTGCCACGCCTTTACGCACAATGGAAGCTTGACAAAGTTGCTCATGTACAATTTTTTCTGCCACAGCAATATTATCATTTGACATATACTGTAGCCATAAACCACCCAATGGCAGAGTTACCCCTTCACCTACGTCAGAATCATAAATATCAATAAGTTCAAGACTTCCGCCACCAAGATCACCAGAAATGCCTTTTGGTTGGTAAAAGGTAGAAATGACCCCATACGCTGAATAAACAGCCTCTTCAGCTCCCGACAAAAGATATATTTTATTTTGTAAAATATTTTCAGCACGCTGAATAAACGATAATCCGTTTTTTGCTTCCCGTACTGCAGCTGTGGCTAAAGTATAAACCTCATCTGCTCCTAATTGTCGACAAAGTGCACGAAACCGTTTTAGTGTTCGCAACGCCATTTCGATCGATTTTTCTTCTAAAAATCCAGTTTTCGCAACACCTTGACCAAGACCACAGAGAATTTTTTCGTTAAATAAAACTGTTGGTGAACGAACAAGACCTTCATAAACAACAAGCCGAACCGAATTCGACCCCACATCAACAACGGCGACAGGTTTACGCCCTTTTAGCCGACCTTGAGCATTTATATATGTCATTGGATTTCAGTCTTTACGCATTTCGGCACACTGCCTATGCAACGCAACCAAATGCGAAGCAGAAGACTCAAAATTGTTTTCCCACCCCGAAAGACCTGCATTAGTCATAAAGTACTCCTGCGCATTAAACAGACTTTCATCTCTTTGCGGTGTTATATGTTTCGACGTTCCATTATTTAGTATATCAAAGCTTTGTTGATTATCAATAATATTAGCCAACATAATTTGTAAAAGAATCTGCTGGCGAACTGTCTTATCAAAAATTGGAACCAATATCTCAATGCGATGATCAAGGTTACGAGGCATCATATCAGCAGATCCCAAATAAACAAGTGCATTTTCACTTGGTAAATCTTCACCATTCCCAAAACAAAAAACGCGGCTATGCTCAAGAAACCGCCCTACGATTGATTTTGCGCGAATATTCTCCGAAATCCCTGGAATACCAGGACGTAAACAACATATACCACGCACAATTAGATCAATCTGCACACCTACTTGACTAGCACGATATAAAGCATCAATAATTTCAGGATCAACCAATGAGTTCACTTTCATCCAAATAGCAGCAAGCTGTCCTTGTTGCGCATTAGTAATTTCTCCTTCAATATGCTTAAGAATGCGACTCCGCAACGTTAAAGGCGAAAACGCAATCTTCATTAATTCATTCGGACGCTCATACTTAGCGATATAATTGAAAAGTAATGCAACATCATGGCCAATATCATCATCAGTTGTAAAAAAAGAAAGATCAGTATAAACTTTGGCATTAACGGGGTGATAATTACCAGTCCCAAGATGAACATAAGAACGATAACGCCTCCCCTCACGCCTCACAACAAGTGACATCTTGGCATGTGTTTTTAATGCAATAAAACCAAAAAAGACTTGAACCCCCGCACGTTCAAGGTCGCGCGCCCAACGAATATTAGCCTCTTCATCAAAACGCGCTTTGAGTTCTATCAAAGCGGTCACCGATTTTCCTTGTTCTGCAGCATTAATCAAAGCACTAACAATTGGACTATCATTTGATGTGCGATAAAGAGTTTGTTTAATTTCAACAACATCAGGATCGCAAGCAGCCTGATGTAAAAATTGTACCACAACATCAAATGATTCATAAGGATGATGAATAACGATATCCTTTTTACGAATAGCCGCAAAACAATCACCATTATGCTTACGAATACATTCAGGAAAACGGGGATTATAAGGAACAAACTTTAAATCATTACGTGGAGTAGAAACGATCTCTGATACCATATTAAGCGCCAATAATCCATTTAAAACACTTATATGATTATCAGGAACAGCAAGTCTATCCGTTATAAATTGACGTAACTTTTCAGGCATTTTCGTATCAAACTCAATTCGAATAACCTGCCCACGACGGCGCCTTTTAAGAGCAGTTTCAAAAAAGCGAACAAGATCTTCAGCCTCTTCTTCTATCTCAATATCGCTATCACGAATAACCCTAAATATTCCAAATCCATTGATGTCATAAGTAGGAAACAAACAATGAATAAAAATCCTCACAATATCTTCAAATGCAATAAAACGAAAACTATTGCCTTGTTGAGGAAGAAGAACAAAACGCTTTAAAGTAGTTGGAATACGCAATAACATTACCGTAGGATGTTGATCATCACGTCGTAATAAGTGAACTGCGATAGCAAGACTTAAGTTAGGGATAAATGGAAAAGAGTGAGAAGCTTCAAGAGACAAGGGTTTTAAAATAGGAGAAATTGTATCAAAAAAATACCCTTCAAGCCATAACTTTTCAATTTCAGAGAGCTCATGATGATCTATAATTTCAATATTATTCTGTTTTAATTCACGGCGTAATACACATAATCTTTGTTGTTGATTATTCTGCAAGTGTGCAATCTCAGAAAGAATAAAATCCAATTGCTCCTGCGGTGTGCGCCCATCTGCACTACATTCTGTAATGCCAGCACGAATTTGAGAAACAAGTCCAGCAACACGCACCATAAAAAACTCATCAAGATTAGTTGCTGAAATTGAAAGAAACCGTACTCGTTCTAACAAAGGATATTTTAAATTAGCAGCTTGCATCAACACGCGATTATTAAATTGTAGCCATGAAAATTCTCGATTAATAAACCGTGCTGAATTTTTCATAGTTACATCTCGCATAGGAATCTGACTTGCTACCCTCTGTTCCATAATTTTAGCTAATCTTCCTTTATACTTTCAAAAATTCTTATGAAGAGATATCCCATATAACGCTTTACGATCTCTTACCGTAACTATATACTAAAGCCCAATTTTCTACATATGATTTATATTTAAGACTTTAAAATTAGAATCACTCCTATTCGCAAATTGTTATAAAAAGCGCCTTGCATTATGATAAGCTTTATTACAAACTAATGAATGTAAAAATATAAATCACGCCTTATCCGACAATTTATCTGGAGTTTGTACACCATGGCTGATCATAAAATTTCCTATTTTCAAAATGACTTGGGGTATAAAATAATCGAAATTGGTGTAAAAGAATTTATGTGTGTAGGTGCTACACAACCATTTGACCATCCTCATATTTTTATTGATATGGGATCTGCCGATGAAAAAGTTTGCCCTTATTGTTCAACACTTTATCGCTATAATCCCTTATTAACGCACAATCAAACAAAGCCAACAGGATGTCTATATCATCCCAAAAATTTGCCATAATGCATTCTCTGTTTTTTCAATATGAAATAACCAATGGATCAATCACCAATAATTATAGGAGCAGGCATTGCTGGTTTAAGCTCTGCTTTGGCACTTGCTCATAAAGGTATTGCAAGCACTGTTATCGAAAAATGTCAACAATTCGATCTTGTGGGTGCTGGTATTCAGCTTACCCCTAATGCAACATGTATTCTTGCTCGTTGGGGAGTTCTTAATAAACTCATCAAAATGGGAACAACACCACACTTTCTTGAAATAAGAGATGGGGTATCTTTAAAAACGCATCTGCACACTGATCTTATCAGTTTATCAGAAAAAAACTGGAAAGCTCCTTATATCACAATTCATCGCGCTAACTTACAAAAAGTTTTATACGACAGTGTTATTGAAAATTCTCTTATCAAATATATAGGAGGGGAAGCTGTTGTATCGTCTACCCAAACCGCAGCCAGCAGCATTAACATAAAAACAATAAAAATAGATACAACATCTAAAACAAAACAACACCAGTTTTATTCAACACCCCTTCTTATCGCATGCGATGGAGTGTGGTCGACACTACGGCAATTGGCTCCTTTTTATGAGAAGGCAGATTTTAGTGGTTTTATTGCTTGGCGTGCAACAACAAAATTTGAAAATCTTCCTAAAAGTTTTCAGTCTTTATTACAAAATGTGAAGACAATTACTGCATGGATAGGACCTAAAAACCATCTTGTTGTTTATCCTATTCAATCATCAGAGAAAATTTTTAATTTTGTAGCCATTACCCACGGAAAAAATTCAAAAAAAGAGTGGAATCAGAAAGGAGAAAAAGAAAAACTTAAATTTCTTTTTAAAGATTGGAATTGCAAAATTTTGCAGATTTTTGACCATATTGATGAATGGAGCTATTGGCCGCTCTTTCAAATGCAGCATAATCGTTTTTTAGGATTAAAACGGCAAGTGTTTGTTGGTGATTGTGCACATGCAGCTCTTCCCTTCGCAGCACAAGGTGCCGCTATGGCAATAGAAGATGCTGCGACATTAGCGGAATCGCTTTCTATTAAAGACCTTTCACTCACTGAGTCTCTTTCACTTTACGAAAAGACACGAAGCCCCCGTATTGCAGCAGTAAAAAAACGTGGAGATTTTAACAGAAAAATTTATCATGCAACGGGTCCCATAGCAATTGCACGTAATTTCATAATGAAAATTCGTACATCAGAAAGTATTATGTCTAATCTTAATTGGCTCTATATGTATGATGCTATGAACTCGATAAAAAAATGAAATAGCAAAATGTATGGTAGAAATTTATAAAATTTAAAACCTAATTATTTTGTATACGCATGAGTAAAATAGGCTAAGTTTTTTTAATTTTTTATATGAAGAATTTATCCTAACTCATTTTAATAAAAGTAAGATTTTTCAGAATTTATAACCCAATTTAAAGATAAAAATCTTACTTAAAATGAACAATTATCTCGTAACTATTTTTAAATCAGTTCTACATCGACAACACCACGAATTAATTTCATAGCACCTGCCACATGTAAATTTACCTTGTATCGCTTTGGAAGCATAATTTCGATTTCTCGAAATTTATCCTCTTGAATGAGAACAAGTGCAACTTCTCCATGCCCATTAGAATTTAAATTTTGCTCAATTTGTGGAAGTATATCGGTTGTATTTATAAAGAGACGCATCATTTTATTTTTATAATGCCGTGATGCTTCTTTTTTCAAAGATTGAACCGTCTCAAGTTGCAAACGAACCCCCTCAGCGAAATTTTCTGCATTTACTGTAATGATAAAAGATTCTCCCAGCTCTAGCATATCCTCATAAACTGCAAGCCCCTCGGAAAATACAACTGCCTCATACTGTCCGCTCGTATCAGAAAACTGAATGATTCCTATTTTTTTACCAGATTTTGTTTTGCGAACTTGCTTTGCTATAACAGTTCCAGCAAGCTGAGCATTAGTTTCTCCTGCTTTGACTGCATGAGAAAAATTAGCCCAAGTTTGAATACGTTTTTTAGCAATAATAGCCTGATATTCATCCAAAGGATGAGCAGAAAAGTAAAAACCTATCACTTGAAATTCTCGATAAAGCTTCTCAGCCAATAACCAAGGAGATGATGGCTTCGATAAGATCAAAGGCTCTTTTAGCCCACCTTGCATTCCAAATATATCAATCTGTCCACTAGAGTTACTATCGAGCGTACGAAGTGCACGCGCCTGAAGAGTTCCTAGACTTTCCAATAAAACCTCACGTGCAATATTAAAACAATCAAACGCACCAGCACAAATCAGGCTTTCCATCGCACGTTTATTAACAATACGAGGATCAATACGCTCACAAAAATCTTCCAGATCCTTAAATTTCTTATCTCCACGGCACTTTGCAATGTGCTCAGCAACCAATTCCCCGACACCTTTAATGGCAGCAAGAGAATAATAAATACAATTTTCACCAACTTTAAAAACACGATGTGATGTTTGCACGCAAGGTGCAATAACTTCAATACCCAACCTTAATGCCTCACGTCGGAAATCATTTAATTTATCCGTATTCGTCATATCATACGTCATCGAAGCAGCTAAAAACTCAACTGGATGATGCGCTTTCATATAGGCTGTTTGATAAGAGACAATTGCATAAGCAGCAGCATGTGATTTATTAAAACCGTAATCTGCAAATTTTGCTAAAAGATCAAAGATAACGTCAGCTTGATTCTTATCAACACCACCAGCAACGGCTCCATTCACAAAGCGTGCACGCTGTTTTTGCATTTCATCATGGATCTTCTTTCCCATAGCTCGACGCAATAAATCCGCTTCTCCAAGCGAATAACCAGCAAGCACCTGAGCGATCTGCATTACCTGTTCTTGATACACAATAACGCCTTGTGTCTCTTTAACAAGATGATCTATTTTAGGATGAATAGAAGCGATTTCCTCTTCCCCGTGTTTGCGTGCATTATAAGTCGGAATATTCTCCATAGGACCAGGACGATAAAGTGCAACAAGCGCAATAATGTCCTCAATACGGTCTGGTTTCATTCCAATCAGCGCTTTACGCATACCAGAACTTTCAACTTGAAACACGCCCACCGTTTCACCACGTGCCATCATGGCGTAAGTTGCCTCATCACTCAAAGAAATATGTGACAAATCTATTTTGATATCCTTTTGCTTAGAAACAAAGTCCACAGCCATTTTTAAAACTGTAAGCGTTTTCAATCCAAGAAAATCAAACTTTACCAACCCAGCCTGTTCAATATATTTCATGTTAAATTGTGTAACAGGCATATCGGAACGAGGATCACGATACATCGGAACAAGCTCTAAAAGCGGGCGATCACCAATAACAATCCCCGCAGCATGGGTTGATGCGTGACGATAAAGCCCTTCCAGCTGAAGCGCTATATCTAATGTGCGCCCGATGATGGGGTCTTTTTTCTTTTCTTCCTCAAATTTAGGTTCATCCTTAATAGCATCTGCCAGTTTAACCTGAACACCAGGCACAGCAGGAATTAATTTTGCAAGATAATCCACTTGACGATACGGCACTTCTAAAACACGCCCAACATCACGCAACACCGCACGTGCCTGTAATTTACCAAATGTAATAATTTGAGCTACTTGATCGCGTCCATATTTTTCTTGAACGTAACAAATAACTTCTTCACGTCTCTCTTGACAAAAATCGATATCAAAGTCTGGCATAGACACACGATCTGGATTAAGAAAACGTTCAAAGAGGAGAGAAAAACGTAATGGATCAACATCAGTAATAGTCAATGCATAAGCAACAAGTGAACCCGCACCAGATCCTCGCCCTGGACCGACAGGAATATCATGGATTTTTGCCCATTTTATAAAATCTGAAACGATAAGAAAGTAACCAGAAAATTGCATTCGTGTAATAACTGAAATTTCATAATCAAGCCGTTGCTCATAATCTGCGATTGTATATCCTTCAGCCAATCCAATCGTCTCAATCCGCATTTTTAAACCAGCTTTAGCCTGATTTAACAATTCACTATCTTCTGTTTCTAGAGTCAAATTTGAATCCACAGATTGCTCTATAAAACGAGGCAAAATTGGTTTTCGAATTGGTGCAGCAGTATGACAACGCAGTGCAATTTCAACGCTATTTTCCAAAGCTTCTGGAAGATCAGAAAACAATTCAACCATTTCATCTTGTGATTTCAAATAATGATCTGGTGTTACACGTTTGCGATCTGGATTAGAAACAATTTGTCCTTCTGCAACCGCCATGAGCGCATCATGCGCCTCATATCCTTCCTTATTCAGAAAAAAAGCCTCATTCGTCGCAACAAGAGGAATTTCATGTGTATAAGCCAGCTCTATAAGCGCAGCTTCTACTTTTCGGTCATAAGAGCCATGCCGTTGTAATTCCACATAAAGACGATCATCGAAAATTTTTTTTAAACCAATTAAGCGCTCAACAGCGCACTCTTTTTTATCTTCTGCCAAAAGAAAATTAATTGGACCTCCCCTACCACCAGTCAAAGCAATTATTCCTTCACTGTGTGACGACAACCAATCAGCTTTGATATGAGGAGGATCAGTATTACTCTTATCAAGATAAGCACGACTGACAAGATGAACAAGATGAGCGTAACCAATTTCGCCAGCAGCAAATAAAACAATAGAGCCAAAATCAGCAGGATAGCGCCATTTTGCTATACGTGAATTATTATCTTTATTGCCAAAATCAATTGTAAGTTGACAACCTATAATAGGTTGAATACCGTGAGAAAAACAATGCTGCGAAAATTCTAAAGCACCAAATAAATTATTTGTATCTGTAATAGCAACTGCTGGCATATGATCAGAAATTGCATGTTGAATAATTTGTGGGATCTTTAAAGCCCCTTCAAGTAATGAATAAGCTGAGTGTACCCGCAAATGAATAAAGCGAGGGAGAGAGTTTTTGTCACCTTGTATTTTATTTTTATCTTCTGACACTCTCAACTTCCCACTAAAAAATAAGTGCTAATCACAGCTCTTATCTATTTCGCAACAGAGAGCATTTAAATTCATCGTGCTCAATTTATCAATCCAGCCCCCCCTGCATATTTAAAAAAACATTACATTATTAGACTTTCATCAAGAAAATACCTATAATTATAATCGTAAACCCAAAAAAATAAAAAGAGCAAGCTAAACTTTTATGTATTCAAATCTTATTAGTCCTCTTTTTTCTTCTATTTATACCCTCCCAGGAATGAGTCAAAAAATATGTGTTTTACTTGCCAAAGTGCTAAACATTAATCTTGCACAACGCGAACCAACCCTTATTGATCTTCTTCAATTAATGCCTTATTCTGCTATAGATCGCAGGATGCGTCCCAGCATTGCTCTTGCACAAGAAGGAATCACCCTCACTCTTGAAGTTGTCATCGATCAACACCAGCCACCACCAACTGGACGTAATAAATTACCTTATCGTGTTATCGCTCATGATCAAACAGGAAAGATAAATTTAGTATTTTTTCACGCCCAACGTTTTTGGCTCAAAAAACAACTTCCAGAAGGAAAAAAAGTCATTGTATCAGGTAAAGTTGAGCGATTTAACGGACAACTTTCAATGGTACACCCTGACCACATCGCACCAAGTGAACAATCAAATCAGATGCCACTGATCGAACCTGTCTACCCATCCACTTCTGGACTGTCAGCAAAGATACTACGACGTGCAATAAAAAACGCTCTTGAGCATGTTCCTCTTTTACCTGAGTGGATAGAGGAAAGCGTCAAAAAGCAGCAAAATTTTTCTTCCTTTTCTGTTGCACTCCATCGCATCCATACTCCGATAGATCCTGATGATCTCACCTTAGAAAGTGCAGCACGCAGACGTCTTGCTTATGATGAATTGCTGGCTTGTCAATTGGCTCTCGGTCTGGTGCGTTTAAAAACAAAATCTCTTACAGGAATTTCTCGCCCAACAACAAAGACTTACACTAAAAAATTGCTGCAAGTTTTACCCTTTCAACTTACAAATGGACAAACAAAAGCGATACAAGATATTGCCAACGATCTTGCTTCACCAAAACCCATGTTACGACTTCTTCAAGGTGACGTAGGGGCAGGAAAAACTGTAGTTGCATTAATGGCAATAGCACAAGTTGCTGAAAATTTAGGACAATCAGCTTTAATGGCTCCAACGGAGGTTCTCGCTCGACAACACTTTTCTACAATCGCCCCTCTTGCTGAAAAAATCGGGTTACAAACAACTCTCTTAACTGGAAGAGAAAAAGGAAAACTGCGTACAAATATTCTGAAAGAGATCTTATCAGGTCAAGCCTCTATTATCATTGGAACCCATGCTCTCATACAAAATAGCGTTGTCTATAACAATCTTGCCTTAACCATTATTGATGAGCAACACCGTTTTGGTGTGCATCAGCGTCTTGCCCTCACAGCTAAAGGTCATAAACCTGACATGTTAGTGATGACAGCTACCCCTATTCCACGCACACTGGTCTTGACAGCTTTTGGTGATATGGATGTCTCCCAAATTACGGAAAAACCAATTGGACGACAACCAATTACAACCGCAACACTTCCTTTAAAACGTCTTAATGAACTTATAGAACGCATTACAGTTGCCTTGAAAAAAGGAGAAAAACTCTATTGGATTTGTCCTTTAGTGGAAGAATCTACAAACCTTGAACTCACTTCAATTGAAAGCCGTTTTGCACTTCTGCGTGAACACTTTGGAGAGCGGGTTGGTATGATACATGGAAAAATGTCTACAGATGAAAAAGAAGCGGCTATGGCATCTTTTAAATGCGGAGATATATGTATTTTAGTTGCTACCACAGTCATTGAAGTAGGAGTAGACATCCCTGATGCCTCAATCATCATCATTGAACATGCAGAACATTTTGGTCTATCGCAACTGCACCAATTGCGAGGACGTGTCGGGCGAGGAGAAAAAAAGTCTTCCTGTGTTTTGCTTTATAAAGATCCGTTAACAAAAATGGCTGAAAAACGTCTTAACATTATACGCAATACAGAGGATGGTTTTAAAATTGCTGAAGAAGACTGGCGTTTACGAGGAGAAGGAGAACTTTTAGGAACCCGACAATCTGGTATGCCTGAGTTTCATATAGCAAACCTTGCAATACATAATGATCTTTTATCAATAGCAAGGAAAAATGCACGTTTATTTTTGCAACGTGACGCCAACTTTTCCTCAGAACAAGGGCAAGCCTTGCGCTTACTTCTTGATCTTTTCAGACGTGAAGACGCTATTCGGCTATTACGTGCAGGATAACAATCAAAAAGCATTCCTGATAAAAAATGATAGCCTTATATATCTGTTACAAACGTTTTTTACAGTTTGCGCTCTCAATTATTCTTCATATACCTCAAAACACAAAGTTATTTTTACTCAACAGTAATTGATTTTGCTAAATTACATAGTTAATTAGTATTCATTATTAATAAAACAGTAAATATAATGAACAATTAACTAAATAAAAAAATATAAAATAAGCATAATAACATCTGAAAATTTCAGAAAATAATTATTAATAAAATAAAGTTATTATTATTTTAAATAATACTTATAAATATATAAACTCAAATTAATATTTTTCTATTTTTATAGTAATAACAGCAAATAATAATTTATTTTTATATTAAACTTATTAAAGTATTAACAAAAATAATAAAATATAAGCATCATAAATCATATTCAATTAATAAATATAATGTTGATTAAATTGTGTTTTGTTAAAATACTTTCTATTTTACTAATGAAGAAAAACAAATATTATTCAAAACATTAAATAAAATCGAGTACGATCCTGAAGGCAGTGATAAATACATATATAGCTTAAAAATAACAATGATAAACCATTTACCAAAAAGAATAATGTTGGAATTAAATAAACAAAAAGTATCAATAAGACCTAGGCCTTACATTATAATAAAAAATTCACCAACAGACAAAAAAGTATTTTTTTCTCCTGATCCTGATATTTATACACCGTCTGCAAAATCAGGGAATATAAGTGAAAATTTTTTGACCGAAATAACACCTTTAATAGGAGAACCATACTCCCATACAGTTTGAGGGCAAAGAGATAGTTAATAACTTAGTACCTAAGTTAGAATCAAAAAGAGAATACACAAGAATAGGTTTTGATGTAGAGCTCGATTTCCATATTGAAAATGCTGCACTTAAACATTTTTCAAAAATAAATGTATCCCCTACGGGATTATTGTTATCTGAAATTAGAAAAGACCCTAAAACCCCACTCACTAGAATATCAGATGCCAGAATATCTATCAAGGAACTTTCTAAAGAAGATATTAACACATTATCTAACAAACTTTATAAAATAAAACTTCCCTATAGATGGAGAATTTCAAACAGTTCAGAATATGAAGAAACTCCTTTAGTCTCTATCATATCTAAAGATCATGAATATCCAAATATTAGTGCTGTTTTTTATCCTAGAATGATAAAGTCATCATCAACGAGAGCAGAAAATGCGCTAAAAAACTTTTACAAATTAATTCAAAAAAATTCTATCGCTATAGATATTAGTCTTGGAGATCTGGTTTATATAGATAATAGATTCTCGTTGCATTCAAGAGACAAATTTCAACCAACATTTGATAAAAAAAACACGCCTTTACGGTGGGTTCAACGAATATTTATCTCAGAAAGCCTATGGAAACACAGAAATCTTAAAAGAGTTAAAAACCGCATTTTTTCTATATAAAAGAGATTTATCTATGATTAACACCTTTTTTGCCATACTACCAATTTTTTTATTAATAGTAATAGGTTACCTCTCTAAACTTTACATAAAAGACATATCTATCTTTTGGTCAACATCAGACAAATTTGTGTATTATCTTTTTTCCAGCATTACTCATACTTGATATCAGTGAAGCTAATTTTAGCGGTGATAATAATATCTATCCAATAATTTCAACACACGCATAAATTTTGGAATATCTATCATTGAAGGTATCAATTTTTCTGTAACACCAGCTAAATTAACTTAGCTATATGCGCTCTTTAAAGAGATATACTTATTCTCAAAAAAGCGACACATCACCATAATATCTGTCTCAATTGCTATTGGTGGAGCTGAACAAAAGCTATCTTTCCATAACTATGCTGCTCATAGGCTTAAATTCATTAGAAAAGATATGAGAAGAAAATTTTTATAAAGAACCCTCTCTTTTCTAGTTATTACTAAAGCAATAAACGCAGCTGTAACATTTAATGAAACTTGGAAAAAATTTAAACTTGGAAACATCCATGAAGCATAAGGACTTTCATTTATACCAATTTACCACACCATTTTTACTTCATCTTGTCGAGCTATCGATATTTGCTTGCCTAGATCATGATCCCGCACCACCAATTAAAGTCAGCTTGTACTGATACTAATCATTAACAATATATATATTCATTATATTCTAGTTTGCTACTTTCTGAAATTAAAGTAGCTATTTATAACATAAATACAACTAGAATACGTTGTTCAGCAACAACATCCTGCTTAAAAAGCTCCTTTTATATACTTCCAATACCTGAAACAATATCAGACACAAATAATTGAAGCAGATAAACTAAAACTATCACAAACATTATCCTCTCCTCTGTTTTAGCTATTTGGATCTTTAAAAATTTTAAATAATAACCAAACTAAATAATGAAAATTTAGATAGTCACTGCATAAAGCCTATCTATATTAGGCAATTATAATTCTGCCACTTACACATCCACATAATAAGTAGAACAGGTTAGATCAGAAATTATTAAAAGCCATTACTTCCCCTACTCAAGATATAATAAGACACATCCTATGAGGAATGCACTTGAACACATTTTAAAATGTGAAGCATGTAAATTTACTATACAATCACCATCGACATAACTTCATTTTAATCACCCATTTCCTTATAATACCAACAGACAGAACTCGCTCAACAGCAATCACTTACTCCCAAAATAAAACACAGCAAGACACCCTCTGCGATTATAAATTACTCATTTGAGTTTTAGACAATTTTTAAGATCTTGACGTGTTCACAGATAACATTTTACTGTATCAGTTAGCGTCGTAATTATCGATACCGATAAATTGTAATAAGTGGTTGGTTATAAAGGAAAAAATCATCATAATCAACAAAAATTTTCCACATATCTGACATATACTCATCGTGATAAAAAATTTATGCTTTATTGCTAATTTTAAAGCTTTCTCTACAACGTCTTGCAGCACTCTGTTTTTAAAACTTAAAGATCAGTAAACATCTGATAATTTGCATATCTTCCAAATCTTTTATTTTTTTAACCCATTTTATCATATTGCGCTTTCTGGTAGTTTCAGAGATTCCAAATCTCACAGCCCCCCTTAACTGTATGGCAACTAATCTCCATAGACTTAAAAGGTAGAAACGAACAGCTTTCCCTCACACATATTGATCTCCTTAACTGTCCTCGAATATTAACGATATACTTTGCCATTTGAACATCAAAAACACTGTACACCTCAATATAAGAAAGTAGATCATGGATTCACCGTATCTTTAAAAAATTAAATACGATATGAACATTAAAAAAAGCACTGCATAAACCTTTATCCATGGCTGATAATTTTCCCCCTCCATGACTGTATCCGTTTTTAAAATATCCGCCTTTGACAGTAATCACTTAGGATATGAGGCATACAAAAATCTGGCATACCTTTTTATGACGTAACTGAATTTACTACTGAGATAACAACTATTTAATCAAGTTAATGACTTTATTATTATAGTTAATAATTATTTTGTCATCCCACAGACATAAAAACACAAGATTATTTTTAAATGGTTTTTACTCAACTGTAACTGATTTTGCCAAATTACGAGGTTGATCAACATCCGTTCCCAATAAAACAGCCGTATGATAAGCAATTAACTGAATAGGCAAAGCATAAATAATGGGAGCAATAAATTCTGGAGAATCTGGTAAAATAATAATCGATGAATTATCAAGACAAGCTGCTTCTGCTCCTTTTTTATCAGTTATCAAAATAATACGACCATTGCGCGCTGCTACTTCTTGCATGTTAGAAAAAGTTTTTTCAAACCACCTATCATAAGGTGCCACAACAATAACTGGTATTGTCTCATCCACCAACGCAATTGGTCCATGTTTTAACTCACCCGCCGCATAACCTTCAGCATGAATATAAGAAAGCTCCTTCAGTTTTAGCGCCCCTTCTAGAGCAATTGGATAAGAAGTACCACGCCCCAAATAAAGGACACCTTTTACATTTACTAAACTACGACAAATCCGTTCAATTTTGTCATCTAGTTTTAAAACCTCATTTAAAATTCTTGGGACTTCTGCCAACTGCTGAACAAACTGATGTTCTGCCTGTTTAGAAAGATGCCCACGTTGCTTAGCAGCTCCAAGTGCCATTGCAGCAAGCGTTGCCAGTTGACAGGTAAAAGCTTTTGTTGAAGCAACACCAATTTCTGGACCAGCCAATGTTGGTAAAACAAAATCAGCTTCCCTTGCCATTGTTGATTGCTCAACATTTACAATTGTTGCTGTTTTTACACCATGGTCACAACAATAACGTAAAGATGCCAATGTATCAGCTGTTTCACCAGATTGAGAAACAAACACTGGCAATACATCGGGGGTTATGGGGAGTTCACGATAACGAAATTCTGAAGCTACATCATTATCAACACTTAAAGAAGCAAAACTCTCAAACCAATAGCGTGCAACTAAAGTTGAATAATAGGCAGTTCCACAACTGGCAAAAAGTATTCGGTTAATTTTTTTCCAATCAATAAAATTTTTAAATGCACGAACTGTATAACTTCCAAGATCAAGGTAGTGCGCCAAATTATGAGAGATAACTTCAGATTGCTCAAACATTTCCTTGTGCATAAAATGACGGTGACTTCCCTTAGAAACCAATAAATTCCCTTCAAGCAATGTGACGATAGGGCGTTTTACCAGTTGATTATCCGCATTGTAAATTGTGACGCCTTGCCGTGTAAGAACAGCCAAATCACCATTTTCCATATAGCTGATACGATCCACAAATGGTGCCAAAGCGATTGCATCTGATCCGACAAAAAATTCATCTTTTCCGTAGCCAATTGCTAATGGTGGACCAGAGCAAGCTGCAATCATAAGATTGTCTTCACCTTCAAAAAGAAGAGCAATAGCAAAAGCACCCTGTAACCTTTTCCAACTTGTGCTGACTGCTTCTTGCGGAGAAAGACCACTTTTTAATGCACGCGTAATTAAATGCGCAATAACTTCCGTATCAGTCTCTGTTTCAAAGGTATAACCATCATCAATGAGCTCTTTTTGCAACTCTACAAAATTTTCAATAATACCATTATGAACAATCGCAAGTCGTTCAGTCACATGTGGATGAGCATTACGCTCCACAGCAACTCCGTGAGTAGCCCAACGCGTGTGACCAATCCCTAAATTTCCCTTTAAAGATGTTTGTTTTAATTTTTCTTCTAAATGAGTAAGCTTACCTTCAGCACGTATACGATAAAGACGCCCATGATGCACAGTTGCGATACCAGATGAATCGTATCCTCTATATTCAAGGCGTTTCAAACCATCAACTAAAGAGGATGCAACACATCTATTTCCAATGATTCCTATAATTCCGCACATTTATCACATCCCAGATTTATTTAACAATCCAACTACCTTCATTTCAAACTTTAAGTAATCACATAAATCAAATATGCAGTACGGCAATATTTAAGAATAAGCCTCCTACACAATTCTTAAATTACCATAAAGCAAAGACATGAACTGAAAACGATCACTTTTTTTGTTTATTCGCTGATAAACGTGTACGCAATTTTGTCGCATGATCCTTTTTGATTACTTGCCGTGCACGTCCCAAAGCCAAACTATTTACGGGAACATCTTCAGTGATAATACTACCAGAAGCAATATAAGAACCGTTTCCTATAACCAATGGAGAGACAAGTGCTGAATTCGATCCGATAAAAGCATTATCACCAATCATAATTTTATGTTTACGAAATCCATCATAATTGCAAGTAATAGTGCCAGCTCCAATATTGGTATGTGTACCAATTTCTGCATCACCAATATAACTCAAATGGTTAATCTTGGAGAATTCCCCTATTTTAGCTTTTTTGACTTCACAAAAATTCCCAATCTTTACAGACCTTTCTAACTCTGTTCCAGAACGTAACCGTGCATAAGGCCCAATTTGGGCATCAGCACCAATCACAGCTCCTTCCAAATAGCTAAATGCATGGACAACTACACCAGAATATACTTTTACCCCCAAACCAAAATAAACATTTGGTTCAATTATCACCCCTGATTCAATCTCTGTATCATAAGAAAAATAAACACTTTCTGGTTTAAGGATTGTAACACCAGATAACATCAAATCGCGTGCTTTACGCTTTTGCCATAAAGAGTCAGCTTCAGAAAGCTCAAGACAATTATTAACTCCTACAATATTATCAAAAGGCACCTCAACAACTCGAACATCTAATCCTTCATGTGATGCAATAGAAACAATATCTGTTAGGTAATATTCCTGTTTTAAATTATTATTGCCAATCTTATCTAAAAGTGAAAGTGCATGCTTTCCGTTAATAGCAAGTATCCCACCGTTACAAAAACAGATCTCTTTTTCTTCATCGCTCGCATCTTTTTCTTCTATAATTGCGATAAGTTTACCATTTTTTTCAATAAGACGCCCATATCCTGTTGGATCTGGGGCATAAAAACCAGCAACCACAACATCCGCTCCAGCAGCAAGCTGCGCACGCATTTGTAACAATGAATCTTTCTCGATCAAAGGAGTATCGCCAAAAACAACGAGAACATCATCTACCCCTTTTTGCAAAGCTAAGCGAGCAGATAAAACAGCATGAGCAGTTCCTAAACGTTCTTTTTGTTCAAAAATCATTATATTTTTTGCAGTTGATTGCACAACTTCACTGACATCTTTAGCACCAAATCCTACAACGACTGCCACTTGTGAAGTGCCTGCCAGCTCTATTTGTCTTATAACGTGACATATAAGTGGCAACCCAGCAATTTTATGAAGTACCTTAGGAAGAGACGATCTCATGCGCGTCCCCTCACCTGCTGCAAGAACAATAGAAAGACAATTTCTAGCCATAAAAACACATAAAACTAACGAGAAAATCCAAAAAAATTCACAATATCATTCCAACGAATAACTTCAATATTACTCAATAAAGGGTAATGTTCCAAAAGCCAAAATGAAAAATTTTGCATAGAGCCTGTCAAAAATAAAATACCTGTAATAACTAAAAAAATCCCAATAACTTTTTCAACTTTTCCTAAATGAATACGAAAAGCTCCTAAAAATTTCATAAAACTGCTCGAAAATAAAGCTGCTAATACAAAAGGCACTCCAAGACCTAATGCATAAATTCCTAAAAGGACAGCTCCTTCTCCCACAGTCTCTTTTGTTCCAGCAAGTGTTATTATAGGCCCTAAAATTGGTCCAATACATGGGGTCCAACCAAATGCAAAAGCTAAACCAATAATATAAGCTCCAAAAGGTCCAGCAGGCGCTTTTCGCGTTTGAAATCGTACGTCACGAAATAAAAAAGCAATTTTGAAAAAACCCAAAAAGTTTAACCCAAAAATAATAATAACAATTCCAGCAGCTACTGCAAACCAATCACGATAATAACCGATAAATCCACCAATTGTGCTCGCACTAGCACCTAAAGCAACAAAAACAGTTGTAAAACCAAGCACAAAAGCAATAACAGAAAACAAAAGCGCTAAGCGTATAGACAATTTTCCATTATATTTTTCTGAACGAAAATCATCAATTCCAACCCCTGCCATATAACACAAATAAGGAGGAACTAGCGGCAAAACACATGGTGATAAAAAAGATAATGCGCCAGCAAAAAATACACTAACCGTTGAAATTTCTATAATCAAAACTTATATCCCCACATTCAATGAAAAACTCTACTCACAAATAACCATTAATCGGTTGTTTCATTAATCTCTTGCATATTTTGTATGTTTGCTAACACACTGATATCTTCATCATGACCTGAAATAACTGAAAAAACTTTTTGGTAAATTTTATCTTTATTTTTAGCAATCGCAATATAATCACCTTCCGCTAACACAAGTGAAACATAAGCACCAACAGTTTCATAAACAATATCACCAAAATCATTGGTGATAGACCAACTGGTGTCTGCTAATGCTTCTCCTCCTTCTTGACGCACTAATTTTAAGACGATTTGAGCAGCTTGATGCTCAAGACTTACTTCAGTAATTTTACCTGCATCCACTTGGATATCTGAACGGACAACAGCATTAATGGATCCGTAATAAGAAGCAATGTGATAATGACCGGCTTTTAAACGTATAATTGACTGTGGTTTAACATTTGATAAAATTACACCAGTATCATCATTTTCCTTTGCATCGTCATATATCGTGAAACGTAATTCCTTTTTGTTGATTTTACCATTAAGCAATGTAGCATTCAAAATAACACCACCTGCATTAAGATTAAAATTTTTGACAAGGTGCTGCCCATTTTCTAAGTTTACGCGCTGCATTGCACTTGCATGACCAAATGAAACATGAACAAGATAACTGCCCGGTTCTAAATCAAAATGCGCGCTACCGCCCTCAACAGTTGCAACTAATGGTAATTTATTATCAATCCCTAAGATTGGTGCATAAACCCGCCATACGAGCCCTTTCATAATATTTTCACTATCATTTGTTAACCGAGCGTGCAATGTTAGTTGAGTCTGAGCATATAAATTTTCTTTTTCACGATCTTGAGATTTTACAAAAAAACTTGTTGGCTGCTTTTGTTGCGCCTCCTCTCTTTTTCCATCTTCAGAAAATACGTAACTACCCCCCATCAATGAGATAAGCACCACGTATAGTCCCAAAGATCGATGCAATATTTTTGCAAGAATACTCATTTGCGCATTGTTGACTAAAGTGATAATCTTTTCAAGAAGCAATATCACAAAATCACCACGCTAAATTGAAAAACTCACGCCGCAGCCGCACGATGAAACTGCGTTAGGATTATGAATTTGAAAAGACTGTCCCATAAGATCATCAACAAAATCAATTTGAGCTCCCTCCATAAAGGGAAGAGATATTGAATCGATAAATACAATCGCTCCATCTTTTTCAAGAACGAGATCATCTTCTTTGCTTTCGGAAACTAAATCATATTTATAGGAGAAGCCTGAACATCCACCACCTTCAACGGAAATACGCAATCCTATCTTATCTGGTTCACTTAAAAGTATTTGCGCAATCCTTTTGGCAGCAAAATCTGAAATATTCACGCTCATTTTTCATACATCCTTGCATTAAACTGTCAAGAAAAGGTATCCTAAACAGATACAAAGTGATTAATAATAAAAAACTTAAATTTAAAGTAAAAATGGATAGCTTGCAATATGGATATCAGCAATATCACTTACCCATCTCGAGCAGTATATAGTGCTAACCCAAAGACAAGCCGCGGTAGATTATTCCCCGAAACTGAAAGTGCCATACGCTCACCTTTTCAAAGAGATAGAGATCGTATTATTCATTCCAACGCATTTCGCCGTCTTAAACATAAAACTCAAGTATTTATTGCTGATGAAAGCGATCATTATCGTACTCGACTTACACACTCGATAGAGGTTTCTCAAATCGCACGGACATTAGCCCGTACACTGCATCTTGATGAAGACCTTGCCGAAGCCATTGCCCTCGTTCACGACTTTGGACATACACCCTTTGGCCACGCAGGAGAAGATGCACTAAACGAAGTAATGGCAAACTATGGGGGTTTTGATCACAATGCACAAGCATTACGCATTGTTACAAAGCTGGAACAGCGTTACCCAAACTTTGATGGACTTAATCTTACTTGGGAAACACTCGAAGGACTTGTGAAACATAACGGTCCCCTTTTAGGTCCTTATGCTAAAGAAAAAGATGTTCCCCTTGATATTCTACAGTATAATGCAAAGCAGGATCTCGAACTTGACTGCTTTGCAGGACTAGAAGCACAATGTGCCGCTATTGCTGATGATATTGCTTATAATGCTCACGATATTGATGATGGTTTACGCTCACACTTTTTAACAATTGATCAATTTGAACAAGTTTCGCTAACTGCAGCGTTATTAAAAAATATAAAACAAGAGTATCCCCAGCTCGACCAAACCCAACTTGGCTACGAACTGGTGCGTAGACAAATAACAACTATGGTTGAAGATGTTATTCAACAATCACAAAAAAATTTAACACATATCAAACCAAAAAACGCAAACGATGTCCATCGAGCAGAGCAAGCTATTGTTACTTTTTCACCTACAATGATTATTTATGAAAAAGAACTAAAAAACTTTCTGTTTGAAAATCTTTATTATCATGATCAAGTCCTCAACCGTCGTAATGCAGCAAAATGCGTTGTACAAAACTTATTTGACTGTTATTATAAAAATCCCGATCTCATGCCAGAAAGCTGGCAAATCAAAACAATGTATTTAACAGATCAAGAATTAGCACGTCTTATTGCTGATTTTCTTTCAGGCATGACCGATCACTACGCTCTACGTGAACATCGCCATTTATTTGACCATACCGATAATTTTGTTTAATTGGTTTTGAATACATTATGGAAATGAGATATGAATATCTTTAAAGATTTCGAGAAAAAAATTAAAAAATCACTTGAATTATCTGATATAAAAGAAAAAAATGGAGAGAGTTTAGATTTATCAAAAATCACTGTTGATCCTCCACGTGATTCTTTACACGGTGATTTATCAACCAATGCTGCTATGGTACTTGCAAAATCCGTTGGACTTAATCCACGTGCACTTGCCGAGAAAATTATAGAATCTCTTAAAAATGATCATACTATTGAACATATTGAGGTTGCTGGTCCTGGGTTTATCAATATCAAACTTACAAAATCATTTTGGCAAAATACAATAAAGTCCATGCTTGAATCAGGCATGTCGTACGGTCGGATACCCATGGGAGAAGGGAAACGCATCAATGTTGAGTATGTTTCAGCAAATCCAACAGGTCCAATGCATGTTGGACATTGTCGAGGTGCTGTTGTTGGGGATGTATTTTCCAATTTACTGCAATTTGTTGGCTATAACATTACAAAAGAATATTATATCAATGATGCTGGTAGACAAATCGAAGTACTCGCCCATTCTGTATTGTTGCGCTATCGTGAAGCTCTTGGACAGAACATTAATGAAATTCCAGAAGGGTTGTATCCTGGTGAATATCTAATCCCATTGGGGCAGTCGCTTGCTCAAGAATTTGGTGAACAATTACTTACTATGGATAAAGATGAAGCATTATCTATAGTAAAGGAGCGTGCAATTAACGCAATGATGTCGATGATTCGCAAAGATTTAGCTGCTCTTAATATTCATCATGATATCTTTTTTTCTGAACGAACGCTTTATAAAAATAATGCAAAAGCTATACAGGACACAATTAATGACCTCACTTTAAATGGTTACATTTACAAAGGTACACTACCACCACCAAAAGGACAAAACGCAGAAGACTGGGAAGAAAGCGAACAAACTTTATTTCGTTCAACTGATGTTGGAGATGATCAAGATCGTGTCTTAATTAAATCTGATGGTTCTTACACTTATTTTGCTGCTGATATCGCTTATTTTCGTGATAAATTTAATCGCCATTTTGATGAAATGATTTATATTTTAGGTGCAGATCACGCTGGCTATGTGAAGCGGCTAGAGGCGATGGCAAAAGCAATTTCTGGCGACAAAGCTAAATTGAGCGTCTTCTTATGTCAACTGGTAAAACTCTTTCGCAATGGTCAACCTGTACGCATGTCGAAAAGAGCGGGATCATTTATCACTCTGCGTGATGTTGTAGAAGAGGTTGGTCGTGATCCAGTGCGTTTTATGATGCTGTATCGTAAATGTGAAGCACCCCTTGATTTTGATTTTTCGAAAGTGACAGAACAATCAAAAGATAATCCTATTTTTTACGTACAATATGCCAGTGCACGTTGTCACTCAGTTTTTCGTCAAGCAAAAGAAATACTTTTCATTGAAAATCTTTCAAACGAAACAATGATTGCGCACCTTAATAAGTTAACAGATGATAATGAAATATCATTAATACGCAAACTTGCTGAATATCCAAGAATTATTGAACAGTCCATAGTTCATAGAGAGCCGCATCGATTGGCATTTTATCTTTATGATCTCGCTTCAAGCTTTCATGCACATTGGAATAAAGGAAGTGATAATCCAAATTTACGCTTTATTCAGCCTAATGATAAAGAGGTATCATTTGCCAGACTAGGATTGATACAAGTTATCATGAATATTTTATCATCAGGACTTACAATTATTGGAGTAGAAGCGCCAACAGAAATGCGTTGAAAAAGTTTTAGAAATACATAATAATATGTGTTTTGTTAACAAAGTTTTTCATATATTCTTTCGTAGTATATAATAAATTAAAGTGAATCATTTATTGCACTCAGATGCAAATAATCATGTGAGAGAAATTATGAGCGATAACGATCGCAAAAATCCGTATGAAGTAAAACAGAATCATGAAGAACATGATTCTTTAGAAAGACTTACACAAATTTTTAATACGAACAAACAAAATAAAAATCAAAACTCTCCATCCTCTTTACATCCTGATCAATTAAGATCTCAGACCTCTGAAACTCCATTCCATGGTGAAGGGGTTGATTTATCCTTTCTAGAAGAAGAATTTGAAAATAACTTAACTGATAGCTTGCCATTTGATGAGCAAAGTGAACAATGGGGTTTACACAAAACCAATAAAGAAGCAACTTCAACAAATTCTGCAAAAATCAACGTTCCTAATTATTCAGAACAAAGTAACTTTTTGTCCGAAAAAACTCATTTTTCGCCTATCGGTCATGATGAAGAGCAAATTTTAGATGCACTTTCTCCATTACCCATTCAAAAGAAACAGCCATCTCAAAATAGACAAAGCCACTCCCCTGTTGACCCTTTTTCTAAAAAAGGTGATTTTCATGCACAATCAGAAGATTTCTTTTTTGACGAGTTTGATTTACGAAACAACGACACAGCTACTGTTGCGCCTCCCCAACAAACCACGCTTAATCCGCAGACAACTGCACCTCAACCACAAACTCCCAATATACAACGAAATTATGATGAAAATCAGAATCCCTATAACACTCCCATAAATCATTCATATAAAGTATCAGATGATAAAAAAAACTGGGATCAAGAGCATCATACTAATTTATTAAATTCCTCCATAGAGGGAAATACTGCTTTTTCACATTCTGATATTACTTCAGAGAAAAATAATACTGCAGGAAATGAATTACATGGTAATTTTTCATCTGCTTTTGATTCAGAACAAATTGATAAAATATTTGATTCAAAAGGATTTCCGCAAAAAAATTATACAATTAACCGTTCTCAGTTTAACGAAGAACAATTCTTAAAACAAAATAAAAAAGTTTCCGAACATAATAATGTTCAAACCCAACATATTAGCACATCCGAGAATATTTTTGATCAAAACAGTGAGAGAGAAGTTCTATATAATCAAAAAAACTTAGATGGTATACAAACCTCACTGAAAGCCTCTAGTCCGCAAACAAATGTTTCTCGCATGCGTAATCATCCCCACGGAGATGATACTCCTCCTCCTGCTATTGATACTTATAAATTTACAGAGAATGTTGTAGAAAAAACTGGACCAATCATGGTTCCAGAGGTTCCTTATGAAGCTCCAGAATATGATGTACCTGCTGATGGTCTGAAAGAAGAGTTTTCTGATGTATTTAATATAGGAAATGTCCCAGAAAAACATTCCTCACCACAACAACAAAATCAAGCACTTGACGAAATTTTTCATCAAACTGCACAAAATTTAGAAACCCGTCCGGATACGGTGAATATAAATGCTAAAAAGCAGAATGCAGATTATTTTCCCACTGACAACATGGAGCATTATCCCTCCTCTTTTGCCGAAAATTCACCATATAGAGATGCGGATAAAATCCTTGCCAAGACGTCAGCAACTCTTGCCTCAAAAACTTTTACCACTAACAAAGTTTTTAGCAAGGGCGTTGTTTTCCTTATCTTGATAATAATTGGTTTTTTTGGTTATTTTCATTTTTTTACGTCATCGCACAAAGATGACGGTTCGCTCATTATCCATGCTGATAATACACCTTTTAAATTTAAGCAAGAAACAACGGAAACTGAAAATAGTGTTGCTCATAATTTAAATATCTATAAACAAGAAAGTGAACAAAATGAACAACAAGAAAACACGCAGCAGTTTCTTATTGATAATTCTGAATCGCCTCATGATTTAGCATCATTAAATCAACAAGAATCCGAAAGCTTTTCGTCATCTTCTAATGAATCTGATGTTGAAGATGCAGTTACAGAAGCCATTAATCACACTGTTCCAACACAAGAAGTACAAACCGTTATTGTAAAACCAGATGGCACAGCCGTACTTGTTCCAATGCGTTCTACAGACCAAAAAGCTAATGATGATCCTGAAACAATTGATGAAGTTACCGCAGACCAACCTCAGGAAGAGCCTTCTGTTTTTTCACAAGAATCTGATATAAATAATCAAGAAGCAGAACATGATTTTGATGTTGATAAGGTAATTGCAGAAAATACTTCCAGCTCTGACATGAAGGAAGAAACTCAAAACTCATTTACATCTGTACCAATTCCTTCATATGCGAAACCTCATTCAAACGCAGAAACATATGCTACTTCTCACTCAAATTTATCAACCCAAGGAGAAACACAAGATTTAGAAAATTATTACGTACAACTAGCATCCCAACCAACGTCTGCATTGGCTGAAGATTCTTTAAATAATATAAAAGCTAAATTTGGATTTCTTATTGGTGCCCGTTCTTTACATATTTATCCAGCTCTTATACCAGGAAAAGGTACCTATTATCGTGTTCGCGTTCAAACTCAAAACCGTAATGAAGCCATAAATCTTTGTGAAGATATCAAAAGTTCTGGGGGAAATTGCTTCGTCACACGTTAAAAAAATAATGCAATGGGTTTTAACAGCCGTTGCATTATTTATTTTGATATGAATGATTAGCTTTAAGATTAAGACCGCATCATTTTTTTCATGCTTTTGAAGTAGTTTTATTTTTTGCGCTTTATTTAAAAGATTTTTTTATAAAATAAAAATGACATCATATCTTTATAGGTATAAAATAATAAAGATGTTATAGTGATAAATATTTTCTCTGATTTATTATAATTTAAATTTATC
>NZ_JBLEBK010000012.1:0-11659 GCF_047263965.1 Bartonella propinqua
TACTTTAAAGCACATTCGTGAAATGACCGCTCCGAGTTTTCCTCTGGTTTTGAAGGACGGCAGTAAGTTAACCAAACAGCAGGAAACGTTTGCTTTAGAGGCTTATGATCGGCTTCAAGAGCTGTTTACAGTGAAAGCTGAAAAAGAGGACATTGCAAAGGCTATTCGCATGCTTACGTGTGGTTTAAAAATAGCGCAAAATGCAGATCATGCGGGGATAGCGCTGACCTATGGAATGGTGCTCGAAACAGTTTCGGCATGGTCACTGATGCGAGCGGTTAAACGGATTTTGTGTGATGAGATAGAAGGTTTATCCGATACGTTTTTTCCAAGTACGCGTGAGCTTGTGAGATTGTGTCGTGATATAGAGAATAGTCTTCTGACAAAAGCGAGGGTTGTTCGCAAGGCTGTTTTGAATACACGTGCAAAAAACGATGAAAAAAAAGAACACTTCCGATCATTTACGCTTGTTCAGAATCAAGAGGAAAAAAGAGCAAATTAGTGCAAAGTGGTGATTATTTGTGCATCAGATCGGCATCGTAATCGACAAAAATGCACCGTACAACGCGATGGAAGATTTTTAGGAGAACAACCATAAAGAATTAAAATCTAAGACCACATTGTACGGTTCAATCTAAGCAAATAAATCCATTAGTAGAAAAGGATTTTAAACATGCGAATTTTAAAACATTTGTTCTTAACAAAATGTAAACAACCAGTGCAAAAAAAGTTTATTGCAACAGCTATTGGTTATGCCCCGTGGGGACTTGGTTGTGCCGAGTATTTTTATAATCTGTATGAGCATGAAGATGGCACAAGAGAGTATGAAGAGTTCGATGGTTGCCAATATCATGACATGCCGAATAATGCAGACTTCAGTACCAAAGCGCAAGTAAAAGCATGGATTTACGGAGGTGCAGTGCCTAGAACTGTTATCAATTATGAACCGCTCATAGATGAGATTAACAAGAGTATTGAAAAGAAAATGAAACAGTCAAATGCTGCTTGACAATAATGCTGGAATATGTTCTGTTTTTGAACAGGTGCCTCAAAAACACCTTAAATCGATAGCGGATAGATTGCCGATACAGTCTCTTTTCCGCACATTAAAGGCTTTGACTCGTTGTGTGTCTATGACATATAGTGGTCTTGTCGGGTGTAGTTACGTCATAAAATACTCTTTATGGGAAAAGCGTAACGACGGACTATCGACCGTGTTTTTGAGCACCCGACACTCCTTTAGAGTGTCAATCAAAAACATCTAATCGATAGGAGTTCAATTATGAATATTCTCATAAAAATATCAGAACAAATGGTTAATCAAGAAATTGTTCAAGTAGTAAATGCACGTGAATTGCATGCGTTTTTAGAAGTAGGTAAAAAATTTGCGGACTGGATTACTGAACGTATCAACAAATACAATTTTACTGAAAATCAAGATTTTATTTGCTTCCCTATTTTGGGAAGCAAAGGAAGAGGCGGTCATAATCGCAAGGAATACCACCTTACCTTAGATGTAGCAAAAGAACTTTCCATGATTGAAAACAATAAGAAAGGTAGAGAAGCTCGTTGCTATTTCATTGAGTGCGAGAAAAGGCTAAAAAGCCAACCTGCTGATTGCGATCGTGACACACGATTTGATTTGCCACACTATTGGGATGAGATGAAGCCTGCTGAAAAGGCTTTGTATCTTTTGGGACCAATCCATGCACGTCTTGTTGAGGCTTTTAGGTTAGAAGAAGAAAACAAAAGCTATAAAGCCTTAATTGCAGAGGCAAAACGAGTTTTAGAAAATCCTGTTACTAAAGCTGCTTAGTTTTATTTAAAGAAATACAAAATACCTTCCTCGTTTTTAAAACGGGGAAGAAATTAAAATAGCTAGAATCATATTTATTTTTAGTTCTACAGCTGAAAAAGAAAGTTAAATCACATTTTAAATGAACATTACTTAAATAAATCGAAATGGTTTCCTGTACGTTCAAATCGTATTTCATCATCACTAATTTTGTAAATCAAAATCTAATCTGGCTCGATATGTATATCTTTAAAACTACACCAGTTTCCTTTTTAAGGGGACGATCTCTATAACGTGAGGTAAAGGCTTTCCTTAAATCCCCAAATTTCAGAATAGATCATTTATATCTTTTGCGATATATACATCTTCTCCTTTGTTGCTTTTTTTCAGTGTCTCAATCGTTAATTTATTAGGATTTTTCATTATTTGGCGAAGCGTTACAAGTAGCTCACCTTGGTTGTGCCATCAGCTAGGATTGCATCAAGGGTAGCTGCTGCTGTTTCAGGATCATTCTGGAATATTTCAGCCATTGCGTCATCATGATTACGGTCTTTCATCTCTATGTTCCTCTTAACCTTAAAAATATCCTTGACTCTTCAAAGGATAGATAGGCAGTTCAAGCCGCATTCTTAATTGTAATAACGACCTGTTTACCAAGAACTGTTAGTGCTTGCTCTAATGTTTGAAGCTTAGTTGGGTAGTTTGGATCAAGAATGCGTCTTGCTTCTGTTTCTTTTTTACCGAGACGGTTAGCTAATTCTGTTTTTGTGATATTAGCTTCATTAAAGGCTTCTATTACTGCTAACTTAAAGGCATTCCAAGCATCTACCGTTACAGCTACCAGTTCGTCATACTGCTGTGGTTTAGGTAAAGGCAGACCGCGCATAGGATAGCTGCGTAATGCTAATCCTAAAGCTTCAGCAGCATTTTCTAATGCTTCAGTTCGATTTTCTCCAGCTGTTATTGCTTCTGGTACATCTGGAAAGGTTATTATAAAGCCGCCATCTGGGTCAGCTTCAAGTTTTGCATAATATGTGTATTCCATACTTTATCCCCCTATAAATTTTTCATTTTATCACAAACGAAACTTTATAAAGGTATTAAATTTTAAATATACACCTTTATTTTTGTTTTAATATTATGCAGAGTAAATAGACTTATATTATTTCCAACTGCTTTTTCACTTTTTTTATATACATAGGAGTTAATTCACCGCTTTTTACGGTAGTTGCCTTATTTCCAAAATACACCGTACAATGCGATCCTTTTCCTCTATTAAACTTCACAGCAAAGGGAACATTTTTTTCTCTTGCCTCTTTCCGTAACAATTTGAGAAATTTTTTTCTATTCATTAAATTTTAAACTCTATATTTCTTTCGCTAGTCAGATTACCATATATACTAAACAAGAAACCAATATCGCACAAAAAAGTTCGACAGTCAATCACAAATCGCAAAAAAAGTTTAAAATAGTTTTTATAGAGGATATTTATTGGGCAGAAATAAGTAGAGGAAATAGTATGAACCAAAACCGAAAGAAACTGTTTTAAATTTTTTCTAAAAATGCCCTGTTTGTTCTAAAGGTGCGACATGTGTGATTGGATTTTTATGCCGTGCTTGCCATAGATCATGCTTTTGTTGCAATTTGAGCCAGAATTCAGCGTCGTTTAAACCAGCCTTTTCCAATCGTAAAGCTAGGTTGATGCTAATTGCTGCATTACAGTTTAAAACACGTGATAAAGTTAAGCGTGCAACACCGAGGCGATGTGCAGCTTCCGTTACAGTTAAACCTAATTCATCCAGCAATTCTTCTTTTAAAATGCCACCAGGGTGTGGAGGATTGTACATCATAATAATACCTCAAATATCAATGATAGTCTTGATAATCAACAAGCTCAACGTCTGTTCCAATGAAGCGAAAAGTAACACGCCAATTTGCATTAATGCGCATTGACCAATAACCTTTTAAATTGCCAGTAAGTTCATGTAAACGATATGATTTAATTGTCACTTGTTCAGGCGCAGATATTGTATCTAAAATCACCAAAATATTTGCTAATTTTTTAGCGTGTGTAGGCTGTATACCTTTATGATCACCTTTCTCAAAGAATAATTTTAATCCTTTATGTTTAAAGCTAACGATTGCCATGTATTTTCCTTTTGATACTTGGCACGATACACGATGAGCTTGTGTAAATCAAGTGTTGGATGATTAGCATTATAAAACATAATGTTATATGTTAATTATTAATAATATAGCATTGAAAATATTGTAAAAATAAGCAGATTATGCTATAATAATTTCCGTATAAAACGCAAATTTAATGGACATAAAAATATGGTAAATAAGGTGACGTTAATCGGACGTCTTGGTGCTGATCCAGAAAGCAAAACAATGGATTCTGGAACAGAGGTGGTCAATTTTAGGATGGCAACTTCCGATAGCTATAAAGATAAAAACACCAATCAGAAAATAGAGAAAACAGAATGGCATTCAATCGTTGTCTTTAATCCTCACATTGCAAAGATTGCTCTGCAATATCTCAAAAAAGGGAGCAAGGTATATATCGAAGGACGATTACAGACACGTAAATGGCAAGATAAAAAAGGTATCGATCGCTATACTACAGAAGTTGTGTTGCCACAGTTTAAAAGTGAATTGTATTTGCTTGATGCAAAGAAAGATAGTGATGCCTCTGATACTACTGTTTCACACTCTACCAATGTAGTGCCGACACAAAATCACACAACCATATCTGCTTATAACGACATTCCATTTTGATTGAGAAAATATGGCAAAAAGAAGAAAACATAAAAAACGTGGACGCCCACGGATTGAAGGATGTATGAGAGAGAAAAACGGACGAATTTCACGTGCCAAAACACCACGTGAGCCTGCTAATCAATTGACTATAGAGATGCGTGCTAAGCACTTTGGCTTGACCATAGAAGAGGCAAAGAACCCACTTTCTGGCACTTATATCGGGCGACTTTGTTTGCTTGGATATAAACAGAATGCAGCAGGCATTAGTCAAGATCAGTATAATGCTGCACAAAAATATCTTGAAGTGAGAAACAATTATTTGTGTGCAAAAGCATTGCCTAGTGCAATTTATGATGAAATGCCTACAACTTCTGATGATGATGCAAGAGAAAAATGGGTCGAAATGGCAACACAACAATTTTTGACCATGCAAGAGGCTATTCAAGAAGCGCAATATTTATATCGCCAACATAATTTTTATGCAGCGCTACAATATCTTGTTGTAGAAGATCAATCATTGTCATATCTCGTTAATTCATTGCGTATTATTCTCAATGCGCTTCATAAACACTTTTCACAAAAACGCATAAAGGTATAAACTTAAAGCAATATTTTGATTTATTGTGCATCATTTTTAGCGCATTTCATTTGTGTTTTACTGTTAAAAAATTGACTTCAGATTAAAAATTGTTAAAGTGTGTAAATATTTACACATAATGAGTGCGTATAGTGGAACAAGATAGCCGAAAGATCATTGCAAAATTAAAGCGTGATGGTTTCGAACTTGTTAAAATAAAGGGTTCACACCATAAGTTAAAAAAAGATGGGAAGGTGGTTATTGTTCCTCATCCTAAGAAAAATCTTCCGATAGGTACGGCGCGTTCTATTGCACAACAAGCAGGCTGGTTAAAAAAAGGAGAAGAATAATGAGAAGATTTTTTGCTCTTGTCCATAAAGATGAAGATTCTGCTTTTGGTGTTCAGTTTCCTGATTTTAAGGGACTTTTTTCTGCTGCCGATCATGAAGAAGATTTAATTGCAAATGCAACCGAAGCTCTTCAACTATATTGCGAGGACATGGATACTTTGCCAATTCCTTTAAAATTTGAAGAAGTAATACAGCAAAAAGCTGTTAAAGCCGCTTTGTTAGAAGGGGCTTTTTTGATACAAGTTCCCTTTATTGAAAATGATGCTGAAGTAGTGCGCACTAATATATCTATTGAACGGGGGCTTTTGCGTGCTATTGATAATTGTGCACAAGAAAGAGGGTTAACAAGGTCTGTTTTTTTGGCAACAGCAGCACGTCATGAACTGAATATTTAGGTAATTAAGTTTAAATCATTTCGTTGGAAATGCTAAGGTTGATTTGATTATGGAATCACAGATATTACCAAGTTACATTCTTGATGAACTGTTAGCTCAATGTGATCCTTTAGCTGATTTCAGTGATGAGGATGTGGAGTGGTTGAATACTAAAGCTGTTGGGAGAGAGCTATTGTAATGAAGTGGGGCAATATCTAGTGAAGTATTACTTGATCCGACTTCAGGTTGCGAGCACAGAGTTTTTATAAGCAAAAGTTGTGTAAGTATTTTACTGTAAAAAAGTGAAAAGCATAATGTGAAACGTTTTTGTGTACAACGCATTGTATTTGTATTACATTGAATACAAGAATGAGGATTCCGTTATGACAATATCTATTCGTTTGCCAAGCGATCTTGAAACGCGCTTGAACAACTTGGCTGTTAAAACAGGACGCACAAAGTCTTTTTATTTGCGCGAGATTATTGAACGTGGAATAGAAGAGGCGGAAGATTATTATTTAGCTTCTAAAGTAAGAGAGCGTGTTCGAAATGGAGATGCTACTTTTTACAGTTCTGAAGAAGTAAGGAAAGAGCTTGGCTTGGACGATTAGATATGAAAAGAAAGCCCTCAATTTTTTAAAAAAATGCGATAAAAAAGAAGCGCGTCGTATTGTTGATTTTTTAGATAAGCGCATTGCTCCCCTTGAAAATGTGCGTGTATTGGGTAAGCCTTTAAGGGGACAATTATCAGGTTTATGGAGGTATCGCGTAGGGGATTATAGGATACTATGCGATCTTTACGACAAAGAGCTTGTTGTATTGGTTTTAGCTGTTGGACATAGAAAAAATATATATACAGATTAAGAAAAATAGACTTTAATTTTTATTGAAAATACTAAATTTAGATAGAAAAAATACAATATTTAGATTTTTATGTTGACATAGCATAAAAAGTCGTATTTAATGACATTACTGCACTGGTTGTATTGTGTCCAGATTTCAGATTTTCCCTTTAAAAATTGGTAAAATATTAAGCCTTAAATGTGGCTAGAGAGCTTGGTTTTCCTAAGGAAACGGGCTCTTTCTTTTTTTCAAATAACAAAAGTAAATAAATGACCAATTATGTCATTAAATAATCTCTTAAAAGGAGTGGCTATGAAAGTAGTAATCACTAAACCAATGTGTGTTTTGGGTGATAATAAAGACATCGTCCGTTTTGAACCTTCAACTCCAGATAATCCATTCGTTGAGACTTCTCATGCGGTGTACTCTCGTCTTAAACGTGCCAATGCTGTGAGGCTTTGTCAGGAGCAGTTTGATGAGCAGAAAGAAGAGACAAAGATAGGTGAGCAAGAGAATACAGAGATTATTGTTTCCGATACAGACGCAGCAGAAAAACTTGATGAGCAAAAAGAGGATACAGAAATAAACGGGAAAGAAGAGAGAGAAACGACTGTTTCCGAAAAATCTAACGTAGTTAAAGATTCTAAATCATCAAAAGTAGTTAAAGCTTCTAAGCCATCAACAGATTCTACAAAGAAGGCTTAGCACTTGAAGTTAACTATTCATCAAAAGTGGTATCTTCAGCAGGTTGAAAATACCTTCACCAATCTTAAAGCACCCCGTCTTAATTGGGCACTTCGTAATGCTGTGAATACTGCGGCAAAGCAAGTTGAGCGTTTTACAGAACGGAAAGTTTCTGAAGTTGCATCAGCCAAAGTAAAACGCGTTAAGAGAGGTGTTTACATTAAATCAAAGGCAACAACGAACTTCCCTGAAGCGGATATTGTTGGTTCAGGAACACCATTGCCTCTTAAATTTTTTAAGGCAAAAGAAACAAAACGCGGCGTGACTTACATGATGTTTGGAACGAAAAAAATTCTGCCTCATGGTTTTATTCAAGGTGGAAAATTTCCCCAGTGTGTTCATTTGAAGATGGGGGGTAACGTGTTCCAAAGAATAAACGGAGACCAATTCCCCATTGCAAAACAAGAGGGGCTCTCCATTGCAGAGGTCATGTCTCAGTCAGAGATTGCAAGTTCTATTGCAGAATATGCCAATGAAAGATTAACCAAAAATATACAGATACAACTTGCTCGTCAGGAGTATGCTGCCAAGAATAAGGCGAGAGCACGTTCTTGAGCGATGTCTATATGTTGTACGTTGTGCTGTTAATTTTTAAGGCAAGATTATCGATGATGTTTTGCGGTTTTAAGAAAAAAGGCAATGAAATCAATAAGAAAGGTACTTCCCAGCGGGTTAGGGAGTGTTGCGGGGCAGGCTAGCGCGAACTATCGCTAGCGACAGAATTTTAAAATTGACTGTACATTGTACACATAAGTCATTGAGAATAAATGTTTTTAATGTGCAGACTGTACAGTTTTAATGCACAGGCTGTACAGCAGAAATTATTTTAACAGGAAACGATTTTCACCTATTGACAATATGGCAATAAGATGTCTATTGTCGAATCAGGTGCTTCAAAAACACTTTAAAAATACACAGCGGAAGATTACCGAAATAATCTTTTCTCGCAAATTGAAAGATTTTGACTCATTATATGCTTGTAGCATATAGTGGTTTGTCGGGTGTGGTTACGCCATACAATACCCTTTATGGGAAAAGCGTAACGGCGGACTGTGTACCGTGTTTTTGAGCACCCGACATCCTCTAAGGGTGTCGATCAAAAACATCTAACTACACAGGAGTTCATCATGAATACCCTCATACCAATATCAAAACAAGCGATTGGATAGGAGACTGTTCAAACAGTTAACGCGCGTGAGTTACATGCGTTTTTGGAAGTGAAAACTAATTTTAAAGATTGGATTATCAGACGCATTCAAGATTATAAGTTTCAAGAAGAGTATGACTTTTGCTCATTTTTGAGCGAAAGTTCAGGAGGTCGTCCTTCTAAAGATTACGCTCTCACTTTAGACATGGCAAAAGAGCTTGCCATGGTAGAGCGTAATGAGAAAGGCAAACAAGCACGACAGTATTTTATCGAATGCGAACGACGTGCAAAGGAAGTATCTGCACTGCAAATTGACTATTCGAATCCTAAAGTTTTGCTCGGTGTCTTAACGCATTTAAACAATGAAAACGAACGTAAAGACACGATCATTGCTCAATTAGAACCAAAGGTAAAAGTACTTGAAGGTTTAACACGTTCCGATGGTTTGTTTGGTCTTACTGAAGCAGCAAAGGTATTAGAAGTACGACCAAAAGACTTGATTGATTACTTACGCGGACATGACTGGGTTTATCGCCGTGCTCCAAGTTCTCCATTGTTGCCTTATCAAGATAAGATCAAGAGGGGGCTTATGGATTGCCCAACCATTACCATTCAAAGACCTGATGGAACAGAGAAAGTGCTTCCTTCAACAAAGATCACCACAAAAGGTTTGGCATGCTTAAGAGAACAAATCCACGGAGGTGTGCAATGAATACTAGTATCGATTCTTTGTGTGACTTGTGGATGGTGTTGTTTAAGCTTTGCAATCGTGATGGTATCGAAGATGAGGAATGCACTGCCATAGTTAATACCATGAGTGCAGTAGAAAAAGCTTTGGTTTCAAAAATCAAGAAAGACACACACATTATTAAACTTTTGGCAGTTCTTACAGATTTTGGGGATTCAGAGTTTCCTCGGGGTATTGATCCTTTATTAAAAACTTACGCTCCTAGTTCAGAAAGCCCACTTACAAAAGTGGCTTAGTCTTACCGTTAAAAAACAAAGGGGGCTGAAATTAAATTTTCAGCCTTTGTTTGTTTACTTCATTACGTGTAATAATAAATGCTTTTTAGTTTTTTATAAGCATCTATTTGAGTTTATAGATAATCCTAAATCAGATAAAATATTTCACTATCATTTATATTAGAGGTGAAATTATAAAAAAAGTTTGTTCGCAAGTGAATATAGAAAAAATTTTAAAGAGAGATGATTTAAACGTTAGAAATCATATTCGTCATTTTGTAACAAGTTTTCCTCATGCTGATAATTGTATTCAGATAAATAAGGATTCAGGAGATGAGATTACTTTTACCTTGAAATTTTGCGGAGACATAAAAGAGGAGAAGCTTTGGGTTAAACAATTTCCGCAGAAGCTGATTGACGATCAAGAGTCGTCAGAGAGTTGTAATTTTTCTGATATGGCTAACGACGGTCTTGATGGTTGGCTTGTCGGATGGATAAATATAATGTTTTTTATTCAGGCATGTGGGTATACAGCGAAAGAGGTAAGTTTTGGAGAGCGATTTATCGACAATATTATGCCTTATCACTATGGATTTAATGAACCAACGTCTCCAAGCAACAAGCGTATTCTTCTGCCAAAAGGGGTAACAAAAGAAGAAGAGTTGGAAAATAAAGATGAACATAAGATGAGTTTTGGATTCATTGATAGAGCTGTAGAAATAGCAAAAAATGCTGATCCTCAGATTAGACCTATACATGTCGGTAATAAGGATATGTATGTTATATATCTTTATCCAACACAAGTTGATCAATTACGTGCTACTGCAGAGTGGAAGGAAAATAAGGTAGGAGAGATAGACGCTAATCTTTTTGAGGGGAGTTCGATTTTCGATGAAGTTAATGATAGAGAAGGTATTAGAGATGTCATTGTAGGTGTGTATAAGGATGTTATCTTGTGTGAATCTTTATATGTAACAAATGGCGTTAAGTTGGAGAATGATGCACCTGTTCGTATTAAAAATGTTCGTCGTGCTGTATTACTTGGTGCACAAAGTGTTTTGTTGGGTTGTGGTAGTTATCGCGAATTAGATGGGAGTGCAGAGGACGATAAAAATGATGATAAACACAAAAGAGTTTTTTCTGTTACCACTAACGCTATTATTGGTATGAAAAAGGCGCGCATCAAAATGCCAGATGGTTCTGAACAAGATTATGGAACCATTGTTATTCCAACTTACGTTGGTGAAGAAGAGATAGAATCCGATTGTTGAAAATCATTGTAAAAGCACGACTTGCGTTAGTTTCTTGTTATTAAAATAGTTTCAAGAGTAATTAAGACTTTGAGCTACTATTGTTTAAGAGGTTAATTGATAAGCGCCTACATTTATGGCGCTTTTCTTCTATATACTTGAAAAAGGAAGCAGGTAAAACTTCTTTAGCTGGTTTTAAGCGTGCAAGTTCTTCATCTGTGAGTGGTGGCGAGTTCACAGCTTCCGAGTCTTCTTTTGTGTAACTATGTACATCTTTAAAGGTTTTTTTGACAGTCATTGAACATCTCTTTGGCTTATACAGTGCTCTTTTGTGTATTTTGCCTATACCAAAAATATGATGCCGTAAACAAATTAAGGCGCACAGTATTTGTATAAACTATTCAAAACGGACAATATGGAATGAACAAGAAGGGTCGTGAGGGGATATCGGTTCGTGCGTTTGCCAAAAAGATGGGTGTGTCTCCCAATGCTGTTGTCTCTCGATTTAAAACGGGCAAATTTGATGAGGCACTTTTTGCGGATGGTTCGGTCAATGAAACGGTTGCGAGAGCCATATGGAATAAGAACCCCACAAAGCGGTTACAATCTGCCAGTCAGACATGTGCAAAGATTAAACAGAACTCCATGAATGGAGCCAATGAATACGAAATCAAACTCAAGAGGATGCAAGTTGCGCTTGAGAGCGAACAGATTGCGCTTGAACGTTTGCGTGAGACAACGGTTGATCGGGAAGAAGTGAAGAAAGCAGCGCATGATTTCGGAAAAGCACATCGTGATGCGATGTTGAATTTTCCCCATCGTTTCGGTGCCAGCATTGCTGCCCAGATTGGGT
>NZ_JBLEBK010000013.1:0-10828 GCF_047263965.1 Bartonella propinqua
TACTTTAAAGCACATTCGTGAAATGACCGCTCCGAGTTTTCCTCTGGTTTTGAAGGACGGCAGTAAGTTAACCAAACAGCAGGAAACGTTTGCTTTAGAGGCTTATGATCGGCTTCAAGAGCTGTTTGCGGTGAAAGCGGAAAAAGAGGACATTGCAAAGGCTATCCGCATGCTTTCGTGTGGTTTGAAAATAGCGTAAAATGCAGATCATGCGGGGATAGCGCTGACCTATGGAATGGTGCTTGAAACGGTTTCGGTATGGTCACTGATGCGAGCAGTTAAACGGATTTTGTGCGATGAGATAGAAGGTTTATCCGATACGTTTTTTCCAAGTACACGTGAGCTTGTGAGATTGTGTTGTGATATAGAGAATAGTCTTCTGACAAAAGCGAGGGTTGTTCGCAAGGCTGTTCTGAATACACGTGCAAAAAACAATGAGAAAAAAGAACACTTCCAATCCTTTACGCTTGTTCAGGATCAAGAGAAAAAAAGAGCAAATTAGTGCAAAGTAATAATTATTTATGAATTAGATACGCATTTAAAGGGTGATTAGAAAGTTTTTTTAGTGTAAAATTTACCGTTAGAAGTGAAATAGCTGTGTGGTGTTAAATTTAAAGCAAATAAATCCATCAATGTGAATTAAGGATTTAAGATACACAAATTTAAAACATTTGTTTTTAAAAAGTATGGGCAGCTAGTGTCAGTAAAAAATATTGCAGTGACTATTGAGCGTTCTCGTGTAATTTTGGAATAGCGAGATGCTTGAAGGCATTTACAAACATGAATATAGCATAAAGAATGAGGGCTGTCAGTTATGGATTTGCTTTGAAAGAGCGGAGTACGATACTAGAGCACAAGTGGAAGCACAACGTTGTGAAAGTGTATTGCCTAAAGTCATTCTTAACTATGAATTAATACAAATGAGATTAGCAAAAATCATTAAAAAATGAGTATGTTTACAATGAAGAAAACAAAAATTTTATTATATGGCTTCTGGTTTATGGTATTTATGAGTTTATTCTTTTTTAAATTAGAAAAGAATATCGACTTTATTCAAGGCATTTTAATATTCTCATCCATTGCTTTGGGAATGGTGACGACTGCTTTCGCAATTTTATGTAGCTCTAAACTTCCTTCAAAGTTACATTTTGATCCAGAATACCAATATAAATATACAACATCTTGGAATATCATAACATCTGGTCTGCGCTTATATATGCATCAGCTTGTTTCTTTAATTGTTTTGGCGCTTGTGACATTGGTCTTTCCATGCGGTTTGAAGACAGATATTTCTTTTTCTATTGTTTTAGGATACGATATCCCTTTTTCAATAAATGCTATTCTTTTTTATATCTCAAATACTCTTCTTTGGTATGTTTTGTTGCTTTTTGCTGCTTATATTATGAAACGCACATATCAATTAATAGATGATTTGGTTAATTTATTGCGGTCATGTGCGTTGAATTCTGCATAAAATTTTTCATTTGATTCACTAGTTTTGTTTTTACATCATCTTTATTGTACATACCGTTTTCGTCTTTGTTTATCTCGATACTCATTCTATATTGAAAAGTTTCAGTATTAAAAATTGCGTCAAAATTATTATATGTTTTGCCAACAAAACTTAATTTTTTAAAATTATGGTTGTGATCTTCTTGAGAAAGCAGCTTCTTTACGCGAGTCTTGGTGTTATTTTCTTCTTTAAGTGTGGCAGATAATGTAAAATTAAATTCGCTAATATCTTCAGAAAAAAATAAGCCAGTTTCATGTGCTGCTATCTTCTTTATTTCTTCAGATGAATTCTTTATTTCTTCAGACGAACTCATTGTAAAAAGATCTAATTGTTTTGATTGCTTGTATTCCATTTTTATTTCTTTGACTGAGCTAAGTCGTTCTTCGAGCACCTGTGCATTAGCAATGGCAGGTGCAATATGAATACTGGCTTGTAAATATTTTTTTAAAAGATCATTCAGTTTTCTACTTGAAGAAAAAAGAGTGGATGTTTGAGGGATTAGAACTCCAAAGTGTTGTATTTTTAGCTCAACAAATTTTTTAGGACGTGGATTGGAAGTTGCACTTAAATCGTTATCTTCAATGTCGATAACTTCAGGATTATAGGGATTGCTTTTTCCTGTTGAAGCACAGATTAAATAGTAAGTATTTGAGTTCACGAAAAGCTTTTCAGCTGTTAGGGTAATAACTTTATTATTGTCGGGTGTATTTTTGATGTCTAGCTTACCAAAAAAAGCATCAGCATCCTTCGTGTTAATGGGTTTTGAATTGACATATATATCATAAGAAAAGAGATCAATTGTGCTCATAAAATCAACGTAATTATAATGTTTATAGCTTCACCTAATGGATTCAGATACTATCTAAGTTGGTTTAGCTATTAAGGTCGGGGGTGTGCTGCCAAAGGTTTTGTATCTTGAGAATCAATTCCTGTATATCTTATTGAAATTTTTGATTAAGGAAAGAAATTTAATTGCGGAAGCACGACGAATTTCAGAGAGTCTTGCTGCGAAGATTACTTAACTTTTGTTATGCTTGCAAATAAGACAGTTTTTTTTGGTATTTTGTTGAGTTGATTTAGCGCTTGCGTTTAATAAGATAATCTCTTATTCTCTTTTACAAAAGAAATTCTGATAGAGTCAGGATATAATTAGTTTTGAAAAAGAATATACTACAAATGCGTATTATCTAAATAGACCAGAATGATTTCTTGTGCGCTCAAACCGTATTTCAGTATCACTAATTTTGTAAATCAGAATCCAATCTGGCTCAATATGTACATCTCGAAAGTTACACCAATTCCCTTTAAGAGGATGATTCTTAAACGGAATGGTGGAGGTTTCCTTAAATCCCCAAATCATGAAATAGATCGTTTATATCCTTTGCGACATATACATCTTCTCTGTTGTCGCTTTTTTTCAGTATCTCAATCGTTAATTTATTAGGATTTTTCATTATTTGGCGAAGCGTTACAAGTAGCTCACCTTGGTTGTGCCATCAGCTAGGATTGCATCAAGGGTAGCTGCTGCTGTTTCAGGATCATTCTGGAATATTTCAGCCATTGCGTCATCATGATTACGGTCTTTCATCTCTATGTTCCTCTTAACCTTAAAAATATCCTTGACTCTTCAAAGGATAGATAGGCAGTTCAAGCCGCATTCTTAATTGTAATAACGACCTGTTTACCAAGAACTGTTAGTGCTTGCTCTAATGTTTGAAGCTTAGTTGGGTAGTTTGGATCAAGAATGCGTCTTGCTTCTGTTTCTTTTTTACCGAGACGGTTAGCTAATTCTGTTTTTGTAATATTAGCTTCATTAAAGGCTTCTATTACTGCTAACTTAAAGGCATTCCAAGCATCTACCGTTACAGCTACCAGTTCGTCATACTGCTGTGGTTTAGGTAAAGACAGACCACGCATAGGATAGCTTCGTAATGCTAATCCTAAAGCTTCAGCAGCATTTTCTAATGCTTCAGTTCGATTTTCTCCAGCTGTTATTGCTTCTGGTACATCTGGAAAGGTTATTATAAAGCCGCCATCTGGATCAGCTTCAAGTTGTGCATAATATGTGTATTCCATTTACTTCTTTCCTTGTGTATCACTTTGATATGTTTGAAACGAAGAGCAGTAAAAGCAGTTAGGAGATTCACATTCCCAACTGTTTTTTTATTATTTTCACATAGATGGGAGTTAATTCACCAGATTTTATAACGGTTGTTTTATCTCCAAAAGTTATCAAATAATGTGACCCTTTATCTGCGTCAGGAGCTTCACTGTAATAAATGCCTCTTTTTCTGGCTTCTTTACGCAACTCTCTAAGTAGCGCTTCTCGTTTCATGTACATTCCCCATTACTATATAAAACTAATATCGCACAGAAAAGTTCGATAATCAATAATAATTCGCACAAAAAAGTTTGCTTGAGTTTTTATTTAGAGGATATTTATTGAATAGCGATAAGCTAAAAAAAGAATAATACACAGCAACTGTTGAAATGATAATTAATCATTTATTTTCAGTTTGTTATTTGTATATTTTATTTGAAAATATGAGCAGTGTTGTGGTATTATAATACAGTTATAAAGTTTGTTTTTTGTATGTGTATTCTGTTTAACACATACCAATTTTCTTCCCAAAAGGATATAAAATATGCTTAACAAAGTGACGTTAATCGGACGTCTTGGTGCTGATCCAGAAAGCAAAACAATGGATTCTGGAACAGAGGTAGTCAATTTAGGATGGCAACTTCCGATAGCTATAGAGATAAAAACACCAATCAGAAAGTAGAGAAAACAGAATGGCATTCCGTGGTGGTTTTTAATCCTCACGTTGCAAAAATTGCTCTGCAATATCTCAGAAAAGGGAGCAAGGTATATATTGAAGGGCGATTACAGACGCGTAAATGGCAAGATAAAAAAGGTATCGATCGTTACACTACAGAAATTGTTTTGCCACAGTTTAAAGGCGAATTGTATTTGTTGGATTCAAAAAAAGATAGCGATGCCTCTGATACTACTGTTTCACAGTCTACCAATGTAGTGCCGACACAAAATCATACAACCATATCTGCTTATAACGACATTCCATTTTGATTGAAAAAATATGGCAAAAAGAAAAAAACATAAAAAACGTGGACGCCCACGGATTGAAGGATGTATGAGAGAGAAAAACGGACGGATTTCACGTGCAAAAACACCACGTGAGCCTGTTAATCAATTGACTATAGAGATGCGTGCTAAGCACTTTGGCTTGACCATAGAAGAGGCAAAAAATCCACTTTCTAGCACTTATATCGGGCGACTTTGTTTGCTTGGATATAAACAGAATGCAGCAGGCATTAGTCAAGATCAGTATGATGTTGCACAACGGTACCTACAAATCAGAAATGATTATTTATGTGCAAAAGGTTTGCCGAGTGGCTATTATGATATTACTTTATCATCAGATGAAGAGGCGCGAAAACACTGGATTCAAAAAGCAACTGACCGTTATGCAGATATGAAAGAAGCTATCAAAGAAGCACAGAATTTGCATCATCACCATAATTTTTATGCAGCTTTGCAATATCTTGTTGTAGAAGATCAATCATTGCCACATCTTGTATATTCGTTACGTCTTATTCTGAATGCACTTCATAAATATTTTACGCAAAATCGTATTAATGTTTAAATTTCAAGCAGCATCTTGAATATTAATGGTAACTTCTTTTCCAAGAGCAATGAGAGTGGACTCTAAAGCATCTAATTTCGTTGCGTGGTTTAAATCCAATAGTCGATCAATTTGTATCGGATGAAGTTTTAAAAGACGCACAAGGTCAGCTTTGCGTAAGTTCTTTTCGATCATAGCATTATGTACTGCAATTTTGAAAGTTACTAATGAAGATACTTCAACAAAAGGATAAGCAATATCATGATTACCAAAAGGGATCATTTCACGGTCTTGGAAACGTCCCATAATAACTGTTAAAAGCGCGTTTTTAGCATTTTCTAAAGCTTCTTTTTCATTAGAGCCATAAGTAATGAATTCTTGAAAATTTTTAGAAATGACGAGAAGAGTATCATTGTCATCTTTAACAAATTTCATTGCATATTTCATTGGCACTTCCTTTCTATTAAGGTTGAGGTAAAGGGTTATTTCAAGTCAAGGTCTTTGAGTATTTTTTGAACTAATCCTGTACCTAGTTCTTTTCGTGCACCATGCATGGGTAAAACGGATTTTTTAGAGCCACGTTTTACAATTAAATGACCACCTTTACCTGCGGTGAAATCACAACCTTGTTTTAAAAGATATCGTTTTAATTCTTGACTATTCATTATGATAATGTAGCATCTAAAATGTTTCAATACAACAAAAATGTTGTTATTTATAAAATAACATGAAAGCTTTATAAGCAAAAATTGCACCAGTATTTCGCTGTGAAAAAATACAAACATTACGCGGTAAAAAAGCGCGTCCAGATTATTGATTTTTTATATATACATTAAAGATGCTTCGATACAAAGATCCAAAAACTCATTACAACGGTTGTGAATGCAAATGAGCCTGCAGAGAATTTAAGTCCACGACGCAAAAGGAAGCTAATAACAATAGACATTATACTGATTATTATGGATATTATTGTTATAGTAGAAAGTAATTCACTAAGAGGTGTACACTTTATAGACGTACTTATATCGCGATTATTAGGAGGAATAATATAGGCAGTATATTCTTTATTATTTAAATAACTACCCCTCTTGTTTTTGACGAGACATCTTATTTCATGGGGTCTATCAAAATAGACAAATGCTGTTTCATTTTTATTAGTACATAAAAACTCGCCCTTATCAGGAACTGGTATATATTTTTGACTATTTGCATGATTAAGGGGTAAAAGTGCACTAATTATTATTCCTAATAAAGCTAATTTTTTGAAAAATAGCGCCAACTTTCTCTCCTTTGAAAGACAATACTAACTTCCCCTCCCTATTTTTAGCTCATTTTTTATACCGTCGTATAATTGATTCGTTTATTTGATACAATTTGTGTTATTTTTTTAAATACACGAGATATAGGTAAAAAAATAAAAATTACACAAGATAATGATTTTTTATGTTGACATGGTATAAAAAATCGTATTTAATGACGTTGCTGTACTAAGTTGTATTGTATCCAAATTTCAGATTTTTCCCTTAAAAATTGGTAAAATATTAAGCCTTAAATGTGGCTAAAGAGCTTGGTTTTCCTAAGGAAACGGGCTCTTTCTTTTTTTCAAATAACAAAAATAAATAAATGACCAATTATGTCATTAAATAATCTCTTAAAAGGAATGACTATGAAAGCAGTAATCACTAAACCAATGTGTGTTTTGGGTGATAATAAAGACATCGTCCGTTTTGAACCTTCAACTCCAGATAATCCATTCGTTGAGACTTCTCATGCAGTGTACTCTCGTCTTAAACGTGCAAATGCTGTGAGGCTTTATCAAGAGCAGTTTGATGAGCAGAAAGAAGAGACAAAGATAGGTGAGCAAGAGAACACAGAGATTATTGCTTTCGATACAAATGCAGCAGAAAAGCTTGATAAGCAACAAGAGGATGTAGAAGTAAACGGGAAAGAAGAGAGAGAAACGATCGCTTCTGCAAAGCCTAAAGCAGTTAAAGCTTCTAAGCCATCAACAGATTCTACAAAGAAGGCTTAGCACTTGAAATTAACTATTCATCAAAAGTGGTATCTTCAGCAGGTTGAAAATACCTTCACCAATCTTAAAGCACCACGTCTTAATTGGGCACTTCGTAATGCTGTGAATACTGCAGCAAAGCAAGTTGAGCGTTTTACAGAACGGAAAGTTTCTGAAGTTGCATCAGCCAAAGTAAAACGCGTCAAGAGAGGGGTTTACATTAAATCAAAAGCAACAACGAATTTCCCTGAAGCGGATATTGTTGGTTCAGGAACACCATTGCCACTTAAATTTTTTAAGGCAAAAGAAACAAAACGCGGCGTGACTTACATGATGTTTGGAACGAAAAAAATTCTGCCTCATGGTTTTATTCAAGGTGGAAAATTTCCCCAGCGTGTTCATTTGAAGATGGGGGGTAACGTGTTCCAAAGAGTAAACGAAGACCAATTCCCCATTGCAAAACAAGAGGGGGTCTCCATTGCAGAGGTTATGTCTCAGTCAGAGATTGCAAGTTCTATTGCAGAATATGCCAATGAAAGATTAACCAAAAATATACAGATACAACTTGCTCGTCAGGAGTATGCTGCCAAGAACAAGGCTAAGGCATGTTCTTAAGCTATGTCTATATGCTGTACGTTGTGATTTTAATTTTTAAGGCAAGATTATCAATAATGTTTTGCGGTTTTAAGAAAAAAGGCAATGAAATCAATAAGAAAGGTACTTCCCAGCGGGTTAGGGAGTGTTGCGGGGCAGGCTAGCGCGAACTATCGCTAGCGACAGAATTTTAAAATTGACTGTACATTGTACGCATAAGTCATTGAAAACAATTAACTTTAATGTGAAGACTGTACAGTTTTAATGCACAGGCTGTACAGCAGAAATTATTTTAACGAAAAACGTTTTCACCTATTGACAATATGGCAATAAAATGTCTATTGTCGAATCAGGTGCCTAAGAAACACTTTAAAATACACAGCGGAAGATTACCGAAATAATCTTTTCTCGCAAATTGAAAAATTTTGACTCATTATATGCTTGTAGCATATAGTGGTTTGTCGGGTGTAGTTATGCCATAAAATACCCTTTATGGGGAAAGCATAACGGCGGACTGTGTACCGTGTTTCTTAGCACCCGACATCTTTTTAGATGTCATTAAGAAACGTCTAACTACACAGGAGTTTATCATGAATACCCTCATACCAATATCAAAACAAACGCTTGGACAGGAGACTGTTCAAACGGTAAACGCACGTAAGTTACATGCGTTTTTGGAAGTGAAAACTAATTTTAAAGATTGGATTATCAGACGCATTCAAGATTATAAGTTTCAAGAAGGATATGACTTTTGCTCATTTTTGAGCGAAAGTTCAGGAGGTCGTCCTTCTAAGGATTACGCTCTCACTTTAAGTATGGCAAAAGAGCTTGCTATGGTAGAGCGTAATGAGAAGGGTAGACAAGCACGACAGTATTTTATCGAATGTGAACGACGCGCAAAACAAATTGCTGCACCACAAATTGACTACTCGAATCCTAAAGTCGTGCTCGGTGTCTTAACGCATTTAAACAATGAAAACGAACGTAAAGACACGATCATTGCTCAATTAGAACCAAAGGCAAAAGTACTTGAAGGTTTAACACGTTCTGACGGTTTATTTGGTCTTACAGAAGCAGCAAAGGTATTAGAAATACGACCAAAAGACTTGATTGATTACTTACGTGGACATGACTGGGTTTATCGTCGTGCACCAAGTTCTCCATTGTTGCCTTATCAAGATAAGATCAAGAGAGGTCTGATGGATTGCCCAACCATCACAATTCAAAGACTCGATGGAACAGAGAAAGTTCTTCCTTCAACAAAGATCACCACAAAAGGCTTGGCATGCTTAAGAGAACAAATTCATGGGGGTGTGCAATGAATACTAGTATCGACTCTTTATATAATTTGTGGATGATGTTGTTTAAGCTGTGCAACCGTGATGGTATTGAAGATGAGGAATGTAGTACCTTGGTTAACACCATGAGCATAGTAGAAAAAGCTTTAGTTTTAAAGCTTGAGAAAGAAGCTCCACATATTGTTAAGATTTTAGCTACCCTTGCAGATTTTGGAGTTTCAGAATTTCCTCGAATTTTGAATCCTTTGTTGAGAGCTTATGATCCGAATTTAAAAAGCCTACTTAAAAAAGTGGCTTAGCATAAAAGAAACACGAAACATCTTCCCATCTTCGCAGGTGGGAAGGTGTGGTTAAGATGTACATTTAAATTTACCTATTTTAGCAAATTCTTCTGCTTTTTCTTTTTGCAAAATGTTTACATCGTAAGCAGCTTGCATGTTAAGCCAAAATTCAGCTGTGGTATCAAAAAAAGTAGGCTAATCTTAAAGCTGTATCAGGTGTTATGAGGCTATTTTCAGCAACAACACGTTCTATGCGCGTACGTGGAATATTCAACGCTTTTGCAAGAGCATAAGCAGAAAGGGCATATTCTTTTAAATATTCTTCTCGTAGAATTTCTCTAGGATGGATCGCTATATAATTTTTCATATTAAACTGTTACACATCAGTGCGATTTAGTCACTTTTTTGCTTTTGATTTAACAACCACTTGCTTTTTTTAGTGTTTCACTCATACGTGCACGCCAATCTTTTCCCAGTGCCTTAAAAGAAGCAATAACTTCGGGATCAAGGCGTAAGGTAATCGCTTGTTTGGGAGATTCAATCGGTGGACGTCCACGCTTACGGCGTTCTTCTTCTATATACTTGAAAAAGGAAGCAGGTAAAACTTCTTTCGCTGGTTTTAAGCGTGCAAGCTCTTCATCTGTGAGAGGTGGCGAGTTCACAGCTTCCCAGTCTTCTTTTGTGTAATCGTGTGCATCTTTAAAGGTTTTTTTGATAGTCATTGAAAACCTCTCTTTCTTTCTTATTTGCATGACGGAAACTGATAACGGATATTGCTTCAGTGCCAAGCTTTACAAAAATAACAACTGTTGTACCATCAGCAAAGCGTCCAATAGCTTTCATACGGTTTGAATGTGTTGCGTCAATAAAAGCATGCTCCCAGTCAAAATAAATAACATCTGCAAAATCAAGCTTATGTTTATCAATGTTCAAAGCTCTTTTTGGTTCATCCCACACTATCTTCATATATTTTATGTACACTAAAAATATGATGCTGTAAATAAATTAAAGTGTACGATAATTCCTATAAACTATTCAAACAGGCAAATATTCAATGAATAAAAAGGGACGTAAGGGGATATCGGTTCGTGCGTTTGCCAAAAAGATGGGTGTGTCTCCCAATGCTGTTGTCTCTCGATTTAAAACGGGCAAATTTGATGAGGCACTCTTTGCAGATGGTTCGGTCAATGAAACGGTTGCGAGAGCCATATGGAATAAGAACCCCACAAAGCGGTTACAATCTGCCAGTCAGCCCCATGCAAAAATTAAACAGAACTCCATGAATGGAGCCAATGAATACGAAATCAAACTCAAGAGAATGCAAGTTGCGCTTGAGAGCGAACAGATTGCGCTTGAACGCTTGCGTGAGACAACGGTTGATCGGGAAGAAGTGAAGAAAGCAGCGCATGATTTCGGAAAAGCACATCGTGATGCGATGTTGAATTTTCCCCATCGTTTCGGTGCCAGCATTGCTGCCCAGATTGGGT
>NZ_JBLEBK010000014.1:0-7170 GCF_047263965.1 Bartonella propinqua
ATAAACCCGCTTCTGCTGCTCGACGATTAACAAGACCTTGAAGACGCTTTCCACCCGCTTTAGTCCATCTTTGCAATTCGGCTGGCACAGCTTCATAATCACCTTTATTCAGCTTTTTAAGGAGTGTAGAGTTGCAAAATGCTGTTGTCCCTACATTATAACAAAAAGACACTAATGCTGCGAATTGCTCATCTGTTAAAGAAACCGTAACAGCTTGTTCAACACTCCTCTCAAATTGTTTTAAATCTCGACAAAGAATATCTTCTGCTGTCTTTTCAGTGATATTCATGTTTTTATGAACAATAGGTTTTCCAGCAGCACTTGTATGACCATAACCAATTGTCCATATCCCAATGGGGTCTTGATAAGCGTGCAAACGCAAGCCTTCCCATTGCTTGATTAACATAAGCCCTTCTTTGGATATTTTGCGCATATTCTTCCCTCCATAAAAAAAGCCCTGCAAAAAGCAGAGCTGAATGACAGATTAAAATTTAACTTCTTTCCCGCCTTAATGACAGAAAGATGTAAGATTTAAGATAAAGTTAAGCTACTTTTTTAAGTGGATTTTCTAAAACCCGTTTTGCTTCTGCAATTAACGCTTTGTAGTTTCTGTTTTCTTCTTCTAATTTAAAAGCTTCAATAAGATGTGCATGGATTGGTCCCAAAAGATACAAAGCCTTTTCGGCTGGTCTCATCCCATCCCAATAACGTGGTAAATCAAATCGCGTGTCGCGATCAACAGATTGGCTTTTTAACTTTTTCTCGTACTCAATGAAATAACGACGGGCTTGTCTACCCTTCTCATTCCTCTCAACCATGGAAAGCTCTTTTGCCATGTCTAAAGTGATGTGATATTCTATTGCTCTTCCACCGTTTTCTAAAATTTTAGAAAACGCTATAAAATCTTGATTTTTCTGAAAATTATATTCTTTTATACGATTTTTAATCCAGTCTGAAAATTTTGATGTAACTTCTAAAAATGTATGCAACTCACGTGCATCAATCGCTTGAACAGTTTCCTGTCCAATTGCTCGTTCTGATATTGATATGAGAGTCATTGTGAACTCCTTGTTGTTAAATGTTTTCTATTGACACTCTAAGAGAGTATCGGGCGCTAGAAAACACGGCAACAAGCCCGTCGTTATGCCTTCCCACGAGGGTATTGTATAGCATAACTACACCCGACAACGACATTATACGCGTGTAGAGTACAATGAGTCAAAGCCTTTAATGTGCGAAAAAAGATTGTTTCGGCAATCCATCCGCTTGTTGTTTTAAGGTGTTTTCTACGCACCTGAATCAACAATAGGCATGTTGTTATAGTATTGTCAAGTGATTTATCTCTTTTTTGTTCCTCTCAATCATGGCAAGCTCTTTTACCACAGTAGTACAAAACAGCATCACCTCATCTCTTCGCACATTTCTTATCAAAAAAGATAAAATGATAAAAAATTATTTAAGTATATTGCTTTAAAATATAACAATCATTATATATTTTTTGAAATTAAACTGTTTTTTAAAAAGGAATTCGTATATGCAATTTGTTGCATTTGAGTTTGAAAATTTCAAAGGAATTTCTGATCCTGTAAAAATAGATCTGAAAGATGGAAATTTATCTTTTCCTTTTGTTCTTATAGGAGAGAATGGGTCAGGGAAAACAACAATTTTTGATGGTATTTATCTGATTTATTGCCTCTTATCTGATGTGGAATCATTACCTTGTGCGCTTTCTTATCTTTACGCGCATAAATTAAACGGGAAAAAGAATACAATCATAACAGCATACCTCTCTTATAATGAAAGCGAAGAGAAAGAACTGAAAAAAATAAATGATATAATTGATAAAGATGCTTCCAACGATAATAGAATACTTAAAATATCTTTTTCTTGTAGTTATTATGGCATTATGGATCCTAAAATTTCTGAGTATGCTATATCAATTAATGATAAGATAATGCCACAAAACGGAGAAATTTTTAAATGGGTAGAAAACGCTATTCCTCATGTTATATATAATCATAGTTTTATGAATGATGGCAAATTTGATCGTACTCCAATCATATTTAATAAGAGCAGTCCTAGTAAAGAATTAACATTTGGGAATGGCGGCGCCATTTCTACGTTCTCCTCCCCCTTTTGGAAAAAAACTCTTAATGCTATCTTTATAGCATGTCGTTATAAAAATGATAATCATTGTGTATCTTGTAAAAATTTGAATGATTATACTGATTTTCAAAAAAATATGCTTAATTGTACCGATCAGGATACAGTTAAAAAAAATTTAAAATTAATGAATGATTATCTAAATTCAGCAATTGGAGAAAGTTTATCAGATATTAATAAAAGCAAAAAAAAATATAAATTAATTTTAGAACACCCTGCACATATTTTCCCTGACAATGTAGCTTTTCGTCTGCTTGTCGAGTCAAGTGATACAACTTTACCTTTGGAACAACAAAGCGCAGGGTTTCGTTCGTTAATTTGTTTTAAAATTCTTACCAACATTTATCCAGACGCGATCAGGAATAAAAATGGGATTATTTTTCTCTTAGATGAACCAGCGAATAATTTACATATTGGAGTACAAAAAACAATCTTGAATTCTTTAAATAACTTATCAAAAATTGAAAATAATAAAGTGATTTATTCAACTCACTCTTCTTTCCTTATTAATAAAGATGTATGCGAAAATATATTTCATTTATCTAACTGTTCTAGTATTACTTGTGAAAAAGTATTAGATCAAAAAATGCTCAAAGAAATATTTACGAAAGACGATGAAATATTTTCTGAATTTGTTACTGAAGAAAACGAATGGGAAAGCCTTTTAGATGCAAAGGTGTGAAAATTTTTTAGCGTTGTTTTGAAACGTTTGCGTTAATCGCATCTTTTTCACTGAAAGCTGTCATCTCTTTATATCTTTATGCTGACAATTTCTTCACGTTTAACAAAATAGTGTCGCGCTTGTTTCCTCTTCTCGCTATGCTCTACCATGGCGAGATCTTTTTTCATATCTGAAGCAAAATGACACTCTTTACGATTATGACCACCTCTATGTTTACTCCATAAAATTGTGGAGCAAAAAATCCCTCTTTTCACTCAAATTCATATTGAATTAAAAAATTCTATTTTTCCCATATGTGGTCAAATATCTCATCTCGTGTATACGTCATAGCATCTCTATCTTTTTTTAAAGACTGCCACATCTTAAAATACTCATTTCCAGATACACACTTTAAAATACAATAAAATGCAATAATAACAAATAACAGTTGGACAACTATAGTTGCCATTTTCCCATAAGCCATATTCCAATTATAATGTACACACAAACAATCCATATATTTTTCTATCCGCGGTATCGCTATAGCCTCCATCACAACAGCGAGCGCCACAACTTTATAAGACTCGCTCAAAGCTTTAGATCTTAAAGAATACACGTCTCCCTCTGTAAGCTCATACTTAACCACTTGATCACAATCTTTGAAATTGTCCTGTTTATCGGAAGAACTTTGCATAATGTTATGACAAGCTTCAATAAATTGCTAACACCCAGCCGTAAGCAAAATAAACTATCTTAATAAGTTTCATCTGTGTAATCGGAATGTTCTCTTCACGCCCTTTATCGAGAAAAAAGTTAGCTACTTGCTGGACTGTATACAGGGCAGGCCTTTTCTCACTCATAGCAACTCCTTCTAGCACATTACAATGTTACTTTTTTCTTTATAAAAAGAAAATTTTGACTAAACGCAGTTAGTAATAAAAGTTTCCTTTTTTAGTAATTTTTTACTATTAATTAATAATTTATTTTATTGATTTTATAGAATCACTTCGTTTTTAGTATATATTTCGCATTTGATTTTCAATCAAATTATACATTTTGATACAAATTAATTTTATAATTATTAATTCGCTCTACAATTTTTAAGCCGTTCTCTCACATATCCCTCTCATCCATATGAATAGCATCTTCTCCCTCATCATATGAAGCAGTGGAGGGAGCATTGGAGTCGATGATGTCATCCTTATCTGGTGTGGTATCGGCAACATTTCCCGCGGCATCTTCCTGCCCTTCATCAAAAAGTTCACAGTCTATTTGTGTTGTATAGCCTCCATTGGGAGCAAACTCATGTTTAACGCTTTTGATACGCCATTCGAAAGGGATGTAAGGTCTAAAGGGTGGTTCTTGAATAAGCTTTGCTTCTGCTTGGATGAGGGGGTTCCCACCCATCACACGAAAAGGATGATTTTCCACGTGATGACTTATTGCGATAAGAAGCAATCGCTGCAACAGCTTCTGATTGGTTGTGATAGGTATATTTTAATTCATGAAACGGTGCTTCACCAGATTTGACTTCCTTTTTCTCACCACTGCGTAAATCATGATAGCTGGCAATAACACCGCCCTTTTTTTCTTCCCCTTCTTTTATGGATGTTGATTCTGTCTCTTGCAGCTTAGGCAGTGTGGGGCTTTTGTTGGTATCACTCTCATCCATGTGAATAAAGTTTTCATCTTCCTCCATTTTTTCTGGTGCCCGTGCATCGGCAGCAGCTTTTTGATCGTCTCCAGCATCCATTTCTAAGCCATTGGCTGCCCCTGCTTCATCACGTGCGCTATATTTAAAATCCCAAGAGCTACACATTCTCTCATTGATGGAAACTATCGGAAGTGCCTCCCCCGTTATGGCTTTGCCAGCACCACGTTTGGCAAGCACCAGTTTCCCATCAACAGGCTTTGCAACAGCATCATATTCCGCAGCAAGGCGTGCAGCAAAAGCCATGTCACTTTCAGCCGTTTGATCAATGTGACGCACAACAATTTTGGCAAGTGTCGGATCAACTTTTGCTGTATATCCATTCCGTGCTGCGATCTCTTGAACAATACTACCTAATGTTTTTTGATGATAGGATTGGCTTTTGGGTGTTCTGTAAGATGTGTTCATCGCAGCAGAACGTCCCGTAACACTTAAAGTTTGCGGTGGGCTGCTTACCGATATTTCATCAATCAAGTACGTGCCCATATCCCGCACAGCTCCCCCTTCATAGCCAAGAATAATAGAAATCACTGTTCCAATTAAAGGAATATCCAAAAAACCATTGTCATTTGCCCGTGCACGATCATCAAGCTCTATGGTGATACGGTCGCTTTTGTCTTCTGCCTCATCCGTAATTTCAATCGACAAGACATAATCCATGAGAGCGTTTGTAATATCTTCGCCATTTGCCATAACTGTGCAAAAAGGCTTCATGATTTGCGTCCCCAAATTCTAATCACTGGTGTGGCTTTAGGATAGGGTAAAGAAGGCAAAACTATCCTTACCCCTGCTTTTAACAGAGCTCCATAATTTGCAAGACCATGATTAGCCGCATAAACACGTTCAACAGCCAATGCCTGTTGCCCTTTGGGGTAATATTTCCAGCAAATGGCATCAACCATATCCCCTTCTTCTGTAACGTAAAGATCACTCACCAAGCTTCTCCATCTTGACCATATTCTCTTAATTTCACGGTAAATTCTTGTTTTTGGGGTGTGCCATTTTTATGGAACACACTCTGCTTTTCCTCAACGGAAAGAATGACAAACTTCCCTAAAATCTTCCCCTGCCCCGTTACAAGGATATGCGCACCCTCATGCGCCATCTTGCGCAATCGTTCTATCTGTCCAGCCCCACCTTTAAAGTCTGGATACACCACCCCTGTTAAAGAAAATTCCGCATTGGCAACAGCTGGCAACTGAAGTGCTGCCTTGCGCCCCAATCGCCCCTGTTCTACCCACGGAATATCATAAGACATGTTGAGTGTTTGATAAGCTGCTGTTTCAACCGAAAAAATAAAACTTCCCAAAGCCAACATCATGGTGATTAATCCGAAAGGCTTGACGCTATAGCCAAGCGCTGCTGTTTGGCTTGACGTTCAAGGGCTTGATTAACCGCAGCATGAATTTCATCCGCAGAGCCTCTTCCCCCCGAAACATTCAAATTGCTAATAGTGATAGAAGCATCCACTTCAGCAGGCTTTTGAACCATAATCGGCTCGGAAGCATTCAAAGCTTGAATTTTTGCCGCTTCAACGGAGTTTATATGCGTGCTGCTGTTGCGTTGTTGAGGTGGGGTGTTCGTAACAACAGTTGCATCGGTTATTCTTTTTGCACGTGTACTCGTTTCTTCGGTAAGATTTTTAATCGTCTCAGTTGAACTTTTATCGATTGTAGCGCTAAACCCAAGCTTTTCTTTCATCCAGCTAGGCATCCAGCTCGTTAATTTTTTAATCGCACCGCTAAGCCAATTATACATTGTCTGCCACGCGCTTTTCATGCCCTCCCACAGCCCACTAATCAGATTGGCACCTGCTTCAACGAGGTTAAAATCACAAAACCAATCAATAAATTCACTGATTGTGCTGGCAAGAGAATCCCACAACACACCAAGAGATGCCATGATTTGATCCCAATTGTCATAGAGAAAGCGTCCAGCTGCTACAAGCGCTTTAACACCGACAATAATCGCACCGATCGGTGTGGCTATCAAAGCAATAAGACGAGGAAACTTCCCAAAACGTTTGACAAGAGAATCCCATAACCCACGAAAATATCCTTTTATCTGATCCCAGTACTTATAAAGCAGATATCCAATAGCAATAAGCGCTGCAATCGCACCAAGTATCCAGCCTACGGGCGTAGTCATTATAGCAGCCCCAAGTGTGATAAACGTGGTGCTCAGTGCAACTAAGGATGCAATGAGGGGACCAAAAATGAATGCGCTAAGTGCCACAAGACCAACCTTAAACAGGCTTATTTCACCAATCAATGGTTCCATCCATTTAAACCACCCCTTGATTTTTTCGGTGATCTCACTGATATTTTGTCTTAAATCAGAAGTAGGATCACACAAAGCCTTCAAGACATCTTTTAAGGCTTTCGCCCACTTTGTGACGGTTGTTTGAATGAGATCACGGTTTTCATCAATCAATGCTGAAAAAGCATCAATCAAATCATTGAGAACTGGCATGAAACGCGCACCAATAAAACTGGCAATCCCACCTAATTGGCTTTTAAAGGCACCAAGCTTGTCACTTAAATTTGCTGCATACTCTGCAACATCGGCACCTATCATCCACTTTCCTTTTCGCGCATCTGCAAAGAGGTCTTTTATTTTTCCCATGCCTTGCGAG
>NZ_JBLEBK010000015.1:0-6506 GCF_047263965.1 Bartonella propinqua
GGATTTGATCCCGAAACAGGGGTGAGCAACGAGGATAAATATCAAAAAATCGAGGGTTTTCATGCGAGAGCGGCGGGATAAAGAAATCACCGATCTCAAGCGTCGTGTGGCAAATATGGTTGTGGTGGGTAAGATTAGCCACGTTGACCATAAAAACGCACGTTATCGGGTAAAAAGTGGCAATTTGGTAAGTGACTGGCTTCCAGACACGCAAGCCCGTGCGGGGAAGACTTGTTCCTATGAGGGACGTGATGTGGGAGAGCAAGTTGTTGTTGTGTCCTCATCGGGGGATTTATCACAAGGGGTGATTGTTGGCTCCATTCATACAGATGCCAATCAGGTAGCTGATAAGGGGAGTATCCACAAAACCCTCTATCCTGATGGAACAACCATTGAATATGATGATGCGCAAAACACCTATGCACTCTCGATCAAATCAGGGGGCAAGTTTATCCTGAACATTGCTGATGGTGTTTGCCTTAAAGGAGAGGGAGGCACATTAGAGCTGACAGCCCCTGATGGCATTAAGATTGTGTCAGAAAGTGATGTAAGCTTAAATGCCGATGGCAATATTTCCCTAAAAGCTGGGGGTGGCGTTTCCATCAATGGTAGCTCTCTTACCCATAACGGTAAAAATGTTGGGGCATCCCATGTTCACGGCGGTGTTGCTTCTGGTGGTTCGATAACAGGAGTACCAAAGTGAACATAGGAATGGATCGGCAAACAGGAAAATCCCTCTCGAGCATCGATCATTTGCGTCAATCAATACTTGATATTCTCTCTACACGCATTGGGACGCGTGTGATGCGGCGTGATTATGGTTCACGCGTTCCTGAACTGATAGATGCACCCGTCAATGATGCTTTTGCTGTCGCACTTTATGCGGCTATTGCAGAGGCACTGGATCGGTGGGAACCACGCTTTCAATTGAGGGAAATTAATTTGAAATGGGTTGAGGCTGGCAAAGTGTCCTTGTCGTTTGCGGGGGTTTATTTGCCATCGGGCAAGCCCATTACCATGGAAGGACTGCTGATAAAATGAGTAAAGCACTTACCAAACCAGAGATCATCGCAGAACTTTCTTTTGAAGAGATACGCGCTTGTGCACTTGCGCATTTAAAAGAGCTGTTACCCAATTATACATTTCTTGAGAGTGATCCCGCAGTCAAAGTGATTGAGGCTTTTAGTTACAGAGAACTGCTGTTAAGGCAGCGCATTAATGATGCTGCGCGTGATAATATTCTTGATTTTTCTACAGGCAGTTCTCTTGATGAGTTGGGAGAGTGGCACGGTGTTGAACGCATGGAGGATGAGGATGATGATAGGTATCGTGAACGTATTAAGCTTCATGCGCGCAGCGGGAAAGCCAGTGGGACGGAGCCTTATTACAAGTTTGTTGCTCTGTCAGCCGATCATCGGGTGAAGGACGCAATCATTTATCGGAAAGGGAGAGACCCCACCATTCATGTTGCACTTTTTGGCAATAATGAAGCAGAAACCGTGAGCCAAGAGCTTTTAGAGAAAGTCTCAAACGCCCTTCATGAGAAAAGTGTGATTATGACCAATGATACGATCATTGTTCACGCTGCTGTGGCAAAGGTGGTAAATTTGGAGGCAGATGTTTGGCTGTTACCAGAAACAGCATTGACCATTCTCACAAAAATGGAAGCCAATTTAAGAGCAGCATGGAGGCAAGAACAAGTTCTTGGTCGCCAGTTGAGTTTATCATGGTGGGTTTCAAAACTGATGATTGCTGGTGTGCAGAAAGTGATTGCTCTGGAGCCCATGGAGGATATTGCAGTTTCAGCGGAAGAAGTGTTGTCCGTTGGAACAGTGATCTTAAATTTTAAAGGTCGGGCACGCTAATGGTTGGGTCTTTGCTTGCCAACAATGCAACAGAATTTGAGAGGTGCCTTGCGGATGTTTGTGATTTTCATCAAGATGTTGATGACATTATTTCAGGGATTTCACGCTCTAAACTTGTTACACGCCCCCCTCGCTTTTTGCCGTGGCTGATTGAAGAATACGGACTTGGTGAGTTAACCCCTTATGTTCCCAATCTTTATGATTTGCTTGATACAGGGTCTCAATGGCAAAAGATACGTGGCTCTCTAGCAGCCATTGATATGGGGCTGGCATGGCTAGGGCTTTCCGCAGATTTTAGAGCAGCATGGGTAAGGCGTGCATGGTGGAATTCCTTCCAGCTTGCTTTTGATCGTTTGCCTGAACCAAGCCAACTGGAAGCAATTGTGGAGATTACCAATCTTTCGAAAAGTTTGCGCTCTGACTTTCGATGTGCCACCCATGGTTATAGCGTTGGGGCTGTTGAAGGTAACATGTCAAGGTTAGACAATGCGCTGCTTGATCGCGAAAGCGGTGTGCGTATGGTGGCAAGCAATACGCTGTTTTCTTTTGGGCAAGATGTAGAGATTAATCACACTCTTCGCAAAGAAGAAGGCGAATTAATTGGCAATTGGATAGATGATACTGGGGAAGAATTAAGTTGGGAAGAGCTTCACTATTCATGGGAGGGGGCGAACTTTCCTTGGGTGTCTGTCAACCAGCATGAGCGGAGTATCTTTTTAGCAGGATGGTTTCAAAAGCGAACCCTTTATCTTGTGTTGAGAGATGAGGATAATGCTCTCATTGGTATTCGCAGATGCAACATTGTCCAGCCCGTCGAACAGGCATTGGAGGGCGTTTATAGCCATTCAGGCAAACAATTGAAGCCCTCAAGAACAGGCACAAGGGTCTTACTGGCTGCACGTACGGATTTTCAGGATGTTGATGGCAGAAAAGCCGCTTCCGTTTCTGTTTTAGTCCATGCAACTCCAGCAGAAAACATACCTTTGGGCAAGCTTTGGCTACAATCTGAGGAGCTCATCGGGGGCGTTAAGATCATCAAAACACCTGTAGAGATTCCTTTACGAGCCGATGTTCGCACACAATTTAAAATTTTATTGAGGTTTTAAGATGAAGCATGAAAGTGGTTTACCCTTTGCAATTGATCGATCTGTGGGCAGAGATGAGCAACAAAGTGTTGTGTTTTATGGAGAGCGCCCGTTTCTGCAAAGTGGCGAGTTGAATGAAGTTCAAACAATCATCAGAGGGCGCCATGACCGTTTGGGACGATTGGTTGCCAAAGAAGGTGATCGTATTGAGCGTGCCGATGCTTTTATTCACAAAGACAGCCAAACTGTCACATTGACAGAGGGGAAGATTTTTATAGCAGGGGATATTTTCCCCGTTTCAGAAGCTGTCTTAGAGAATGTTTCGATGATGGGGCGCAGTGAAATCGGTGTGAAACTTCAAAAAAAATGGATCACCCATGAAGATGATCCCCAATTATTAGGGCAAGTTTCAGGGACATTGGCAGAGGGTGAAGCAGGAGCAGCACGCGAAACAGCCAAGCTTGTATGGGCACTCAAAGATGACCCACAGGAAGGCACGTTTTTCCCTGTCTATGTGCTGCAAGATGGGATTTTGATTGACCAAAAATCTCCCTCTCTGCTTGAACCTGCCATGCAAGCCATTGCCACTTACGACCGTGCCCATGGTCATTATATTGTGAGCGGCTGTCGTGTTACAGCATTAGGCAAAGAGGGAGGAAATCAGGTTTTTAGTATTCAAGAAGGGGAAGCCAATATTAATGGTTTCAAACGCAAGCGCCTTGCGGCTTTGAGATATGAAGAAGCGGAAGATTTCTCCGAAGGGGTCGTTCCAAGTGAGACGCATATTTTTTCCCCACAGCAAGGGGAGAAAAGCTTCACCTTTAAGACCTACTATGCGCCTCTTGCCACGATTCATTCTCTTTTGCTGACCAAAGAAAAAACCGTGAATGTAACCCGTGGTGCGATAGCTTCGGGACGCGATGGAATGCCTGATAAAAGCATTACGTCTTTTGAGAAAGTTGTCCAAGGCGACAAGGAATTTGTCGAGGGCGTAGATTTTAAAAAGACGGGTGATACGATTGATTGGGTATTGATGGGTGATGAACCGCGTGCAGGCAGTAGTTATACAGTCACCTATCGCTATCGTGCACAAGTGATGGCTGATAAAATAACAGCACAAGAAATCACGCTCTCCGATGGAGCACAGGGGGGTGATATTATTGTCAGCTATACGTATAAATTACCCCGTATTGATCGTATAGGAATGAATGGGCAAGGCAGTGTGGTTTATATCAAGGGGGTTTCCGCAGATGATCCCATGGCACCCAGTGTGCCTGATGATGTGTTGTCTTTGGCAACAATAACCAACAATTGGATAGATTTCCCCATTGTCAAAAATGATGGCACCCGTGTTGCCCCCCTATGATGAAGATGTGGCGTTATTTTCAGCGGGTTTTATCTCTTGATCGTCTCATGCAGTTAGAGCGCATTAAAAGTAATGTGGATTCAAAAGAGCCTGTGGCAAAGAAAGGCATGTTTGCCGATCCTTTTCTTGATGACAGCTATCGCGATGAGGGCTTTCCACAAACAGGCGCGATTGGTAACGGCATTTTGCAGCTTGCCATTGAGCCAACATTTTACTACGCGACGTTAAAAACCCCTGTCACTCTTGATTGGGAAAATGAAGTGATTATTGCACAAGAGCTAAAGACGGCTTGTGAAAAAATCAATCCTTATCAAAATTTTGCACCACTGCCCGGTACTCTCACACTTACTCCCGCAACAGACTTTTGGCATGAACAACGCACAGAATGGCTCTCTGGCGTGACCAATCAATTGTTTATGGGAAGAGCGAGAAGAGGGAGCACGACTGTGTCAGTCAGAGATAATTTGGTGAGCGCGCGTCAGGAGCAGATTGATTTCTTAAGGCAAATTGAACTGGAGTTTAAAATTGAAGGTTTTGGTAAGGGGGAAATCTTAGAAAGCCTTACCTTTGATGGTGTGAGTGTTTTGCCAAAGACTCTTCACGCTGCCAATGCCAATGGTATCATTGAAGGCAAGTTTAGCATTCCTAAAAATATTACTGCGGGCACAAAAAATGTTGTGGCAAGGGGCAAGGGAGGAACAACAGCAACGGGTCTTTTTACGGGGCAAGGTGTGATTGATGTGCAAGTGATGCGACGCACCACAACGGTGCGTGTCTGGACAAAATCTGATCCACAGGCACAAGTGTTCATCCCCGATGAAACGCGGCAAGTCACAGGGGTTGATTTTTACCTTTGTAAAATTGGCAATCCTGCCAATGATTTGATGATTGATTTGGTAACAACAGACAATGGCACTCCCACTGCTGATGTTCAAGCACAAACCCCTTATTCGATGAAGCAAGCCAAGATGGGGTGGGCAAAAGCGCGCTATGATGTACCGTTAACGGTTCCAGATGACCGTCTTGCCGCTTTTGTGATTAAGACCGATGACAGTGAGCATTCGGTTGGCTTGGCAAAACTTGGGGATTTTGATGTAGACAAGCAAAGATACGTGTCTAGCCATCCTTATGTGACGGGTCCCCGCTTTTCTTCAGTCAATGCACAAACATGGACAGCCCACCAAGATGAAGCACTGACGTTTCGTGTGCTTGCGGCACACTACACACAAACAGAAAAAATTGTAGAGTTAGGGGAGTTTGATCTTGTTGATTGCTCTGACTTGCAAGTGCGCGCAGCGATAGAGTTGCCTTCCAGTGATTGTTCTGTTGTGTTTGAAATTGAAAGAAACAATGGCACAATTTACCAGCTTCTCCCGTTTCAATTGCTCAGTCTAACGGAATATCTCAGTGAGAGAGTTCAGCTGCGCGCCATCCTCAAGGGCACGCAAAAGCTCTCGCCTGTTTTGTTTGCTCCTATTGAGCTTATTGCGGGCAAAATCCATAAGCAAGCCACTTACGTTACACGTGCCTTTGCTTTTGGAGAAAATTCAAAACTAACAAGCTATATCAAGACCTTTTTGCCGAGTGGTTCGGTGTTTTCAATGGATATTCAATTTGATGACGGTGATTTTATACCACTAAAACTAGAAGAGACAGAACAATTGAGCGAGCCGCTTTGGACGGAGCGTAAGTTCATAAGTGATAACAAAACAGCCAAACAAGCACGGTTGAAATTTACACTGACTGGTAGTCCTGCGGCACGGTCGATGGTGCGTGATTTTGGTGCAGGCATATTATGATTGGAGAAAAATATGGCAAAGACAAAAAAGTTAAATATGGAACTCCCAAAAGAAGGGCGCTTTATCAGCTCTGAATTTCCGATTTTGCGTAACAATTTGACAATAATTGACCAAGCAATTGCGGATGTTGATAAGCAAGTAAAAGAGAAAGCTCCTTTACAGCACATACATGAGATAAGTGATATCACAGGTCTTGAAACAGAACTTAAAGGCAAGATGTCAGCGGATAAAACCTTCTCTTTTGCAGATTTGGCAGATGTGGAAGGTGCGCAAGATGCAGCGAATAATTATGTTTTGTACAAATCGAGCAATAACCATTTTACCTTTGGCAGTGCTAAGTCGCTGTTGGGTGTGCACCAGCATAAAATGGAAGATATCGTTGGGCTTGAGG
>NZ_JBLEBK010000016.1:0-6326 GCF_047263965.1 Bartonella propinqua
CTCGCAAGGCATGGGAAAAATAAAAGACCTCTTTGCAGATGCGCGAAAAGGAAAGTGGATGATAGGTGCCGATGTTGCAGAGTATGCAGCAAATTTAAGTGACAAGCTTGGTGCCTTTAAAAGCCAACTAGGTGGGATTGCCAGTTTTATTGGTGCGCGTTTCATGCCAGTTCTCAATGATTTGATTGATGCTTTTTCAGCATTGATTGATGAAAATCGTGATCTCATTCAAACAACCGTCACAAAGTGGGCAAAATCTTTAAAAGACGTCTTGAAGGCTTTGTGTGATCCTACCTCTGATTTGAGACAAAATATCAGTGGGATCACGGAAAGAATCAAAGGGTGGTTTAAATGGATGGAACCATTGATTGGTGAAATAAGCCTGTTTAAGGTTGGTCTTGTGGCACTTAGCGCATTCATTTTTGGTCCCCTCATTGCATCCTTAGTTGCACTGAGCACTACGTTTATCACACTTGGGGTTGCTATAATGACGACACCTATAGGTTGGATACTTGGCGGCATTGCAGCGATTGTTGGAGCTGGATATCTGCTTTATAAAAACTGGGATAAAATTAATGGCTGGTTGGTTACATCCATAGCTGTGATTAGTGCCGTTTTTATCAGGCTTACTATCGCTCTTATAGGATCGCTTCTTCCAGTATTAACCGCAGTAGGCTCAGCATTTATCAGGCTTTCTGTAACTCTTGGGAGGTCACTGTTTTCATCGTTAGTTGCGGTTGATTCAGCTTTCATGAAGTTTGTTGTAACTCTTGGAAGATCACTGCTTTCATCGTTAGCCGCAGTAGGTTCAGCATTTATATCGCTTGGCATCACAATCATGACCACTCCCATAGGCTGGATACTCGGCGGTATTGCATTGCTTGTTGGGGCTGGATATCTACTCTACAAAAACTGGGATACGGTAACAAGCTATCTAAGCAAGTTATGGGATTCTTTTGTTGCTTTATGCAGCGATGTTTTTGATAACCTTTTTACTTTCTTTAAAGATTTTTCGCCACTTTATTGGATAGCAACAAAAATCAATTCATTGATTGACTGGTTGTTTGGGGTCAACTTAATAGATGCAGGAGCTAATCTGATTAGTGGGCTGTGGGAGGGCATGAAAAGCGCGTGGCAGACAATGTATAATTGGCTTAGCGGTGCGATTAAAAAATTAACGAGTTGGATGCCTAGCTGGATGAAAGAAAAGCTTGGATTTAGCGCTACAATTGATAAAAGTTCAACTGAGACGATTAAAAATCTTACCGAAGAAACAAGTACACGTGCAAAAAGAATAACCGATGCAACTGTTGTTACGAACACCCCACCTCAACAACGCAACAGCAGCACGCATATAAACTCCGTTGAAGCGGCAAAAGTTCAAGCTTTGAATGCTTCCGAGCCGATTATGGTTCAAAAGCCTGCGGAAGTGGATGCTTCTATCACTATTAGCAATTTGAATGTTTCGGGGGGAAGAGGCTCTGCGGATGAAATTCATGCTGCGGTCAATCAAGCCCTTGAACGTCAAGCCAAACAGCAGCGCTTGGCTATAGCATCGAGCTTTTCGGATTAATCACCATGATGTTGGCTTTGGGGCAGTTTATTTTTTCGGTTGAAACGGCAGCGTATCAAACACTCAACATGTCTTATGATATTCCGTGGGTAGAACAGGGGCGATTGGGGCGCAAGGCAGCACTTCAACTGCCAGCTGTTGCCAATGCGGAATTTTCTTTAACAGGGGTGGTGTATCCAGACTTTAAAGGTGGGGCTGGGCAGATAGAACGATTGCGCAAGATGGCGCATGAGGGTGCGCACATTCTTGTAACGGGGCAGGGGAAGATTTTAGGGAAGTTTGTCATTCTTTCCGTTGAGGAAAAGCAGAGTGTTTTCCATAAAAATGGCACACCCCAAAAACAAGAATTTACCGTGAAATTAAGAGAATATGGTCAAGATGGAGAAGCTTGGTGAGTGATCTTTACGTCACAGAAGAAGGGGATATGGTTGATGCCATTTGCTGGAAATATTACCCCAAAGGGCAACAGGCACTGGCTGTTGAACGTGTTTATGCTGCTAATCATGGTCTTGCAAATTATGGTGCTCTGTTAAAAGCAGGGGTAAGGATAGTTTTGCCTTCTTTACCCTATCCTAAAGCCACACCAGTGATTAGAATTTGGGGACGTAAATCATGAAGCCTTTTTGCACAGTTATGGCAAATGGCGAAGATATTACAAATTCTCTCATGGATTATGTCTTGTCGATTGAAATTACGAATGAGGCAGAAGACAAAAGCAACCGTATCACCATAGAGCTTGATGATCGTGCACGGGCAAATGACAATGGTTTTTTGGATATTCCTTTAATTGGAACAGTGATTTCTATCAGTCTTGGCTATGAAGGGGGAGCTGTGCGGGATATGAGCACGTACTTGATTGATGAAATATCGGTAAGCAGCCCACCGCAAACTTTAAGTGTTACGGGGCGTGCTGCTGCGATGAACACATCTTACAGAACACCCAAAAGCCAATCCTATCATCAGAAAACATTGGGCAGTATTGTTCAAGAGATCGCAACACGGAATGGTTATACGGCAAAAGTTGACCCGACACTTGCCAAAATTGTTGTGCGTCACATTGATCAAACGGCTGAAAGTGACATGGCTTTTGCTGCACGCCTTGCTGCGGAATATGATGCTGTTGCAAAGCCTGTTGATGGGAAACTGGTACTTGCCAAACGTGGTGCTGGCAAAGCCATAACGGGGGAGCCACTTCCGATAGTTTCCATCAATGAGAGAATGTGTAGCTCTTGGGATTTTAAATATAGCGCACGTGATGAAGCAGGGGCAGCCAATGGCTTGGAAATGGGTGCTGGAGACGATCAAAAAGCTGCTGCCGATGCACGGGCACCAGAAAAAATGGAGGAAGATGAAAACTTTATTCACATGGATGAGAGTGATACCAACAAAAGCCCCACACTGCCTAAGCTGCAAGAGACAGAATCAACATCCATAAAAGAAGGGGAAGAAAAAAAGGGCGGTGTTATTGCCAGCTATCATGATTTACGCAGTGGTGAGAAAAAGGAAGTCAAATCTGGTGAAGCACCGTTTCATGAATTAAAATATACCTATCACAACCAATCAGAAGCTGTTGCAGCGATTGCTTCTTATCGCAATAAGTCATCACGTGGAAAATCATCCTTTTCGTGTGATATGGGTGGGAACCCTCTCATCCAAGCAGAAGCAAAGCTTATTCAAGAACCACCCTTTAGACCTTACATCCCTTTCGAGTGGCGTATCAAAAGCGTTAAACATGAGTTTGCACCCAATGGAGGTTATACAACACAAATAGACTGCGAACTTTTTGATGAAGGACAGGAAGATGCCGCGGGAAATGTTGCCGATACCACACCAGATAAGGATGACATCATCGACCCCAACGCTCCTCCCACTGCATCATATGATGAGGGAGAAGATGTTATTCATATGGATGAAGGAGATATGTAAAAACAGTAGAAGAATTGTAAAGAAAAAATTATTTATGAATAATAAAAAAAATTTATTAATAGGTATTTTATTTCTTTAAAATTTATTTTATTACAAATTGTGCTTTGAATCATGCAATATTTATCATCAAAATACGTTATTTAAGTTATAAGTATGTGTGTAGTTGTGTATTAAAATAAGGCTTTTCTGTAGAAATTATGGAGCAAGTTATATGCGTGATTAGCTGCAGAAGTTCACTAAAAAGTGCAAGTCTTATCATTAACTATGTTTAATCAGAGTCTTTATTTTCCATTCTCCAAAATGGGAAAAGGGTCAGATAAGTTAAAAAAGATGATGTCATAATGTGTTTAATGCAAGGAGGTTGATATGAGTAATCAAAAGCCTGCTCTATGTACAGTTCAGCAAGTAGCCAACTTCTTTCTCGATAAAGGACGCGAAGAAAACGTTCCGATTACGCAGATAAAGCTTATTAAGATAGTTTATTTCGCTTATGGATGGATGTTGGCAATTAAAGGTAAGCATCTTTTCCCTGATCGCATAGAGGCTTGGAAACATGGTCCTGTTATTCCCGCACTGTATCATGAGTTTAAGTGGTATGGGAGTTATCCTATCAATCAGAGTTCGCGTGAATATGATTGTGAAACAGATAAGTTGTTTGTCAGAAAAATTATTCTGAATGCAGATAGCGAATATATAATTAACATACTGAGTGATGTATGGGAAAAATATAAAAATTTTCCTGCTGGGCGATTAATAGATGAAACTCATAAAAAGAATTCTCCATGGCATGATATATATGAAAAAAACGGAGGCAATATACCACACAATACGCAAATAGAAGATACACCTATCAAAATTTATTTTTTGAAAGAATTAGGCTTAGAAAATATTTAAATAAGTTTGTAAAGATTTAAGAGGCGGTTATGGTTTCATCTTCTACTGGTAGTGATGATGATGGTAACGATTGTAATGATAAAAGTATTGACAATAATGATGGGGCGCCTGCTTTTAGCCAACCCAATACGGATGCAGTGGGTAATAGTTATGATGAGGTGTATAAGGAGGACTTTTTTAAGCTCGTTGAAAATTGTAATGTTAGTTTAAAAGTAGATAAATTAAAAAATGAAATTAAGGATACGCGTTGTGCTGTTTTAGTGTTTGCTTTGATAGCAGAGGTTGTGTTTTTACCGCTTATAAAATCTGGTGTGATTTGTGCTTTTGCAAATTGTGATGAAGATCATGCGGGTTTTAAGGTACTGTTTTTGGCGATATTGTTACAAATAATTTTGATTATATGGCCATTTTATCCTATTTTAAAACAAGTAAATAAGAAGGGATTTGGGAAAGCTTTTCAAGATATGAAGCAAGATCTAATGAGCGGATTAAAGTATTTTTTTGCACTGGTAAAAAAATGGTGGCTGTTGCCGCTGTTGTGGCTGTTATTGTAAAAAATGGTAGCTGAGAAAAAAGATACAGGTAGGTACTTAATTTTTACTTGACAAAATCGTAATAACGTATCTAATGTTGATTCAGGTGCCTGAAAAACGCCTTAAAATACCAAGCGGATGGATTGCCGAAACAGTCTTTTTCTGCACATTAAAAGCTTTGACTCGTTATATGTTGCGTGCATATAATGGCTTTGTCGGGTGTGGTTATGCTATACAATACCCTTCATGGGGAAGGCATAACGACGGACTTGGTACCGTGTTTTTCAGCACCCGACATCCTGTAAAGGTGTCAATGAAAAACAAGTTATTACCAAGGAGTTCATTATGAATACTCTCATAGAAATTACAGAACAAGCGATCGGGCAGGAAACTGTTCAAGCGATTAATGCACGTGAGTTGCATACATTTTTAGAAGTTAAATCCGAATTTAGAAATTGGATAAAAAATCGTATTGAGGAATATGCTTTCTCAGAAAATCAGGACTTTATAAGTTTCGGTAAAAATTTACCGAAACCTTCAGGCGGTCGTCCGAGCATGGAATATCACATCACTTTAGACATGGCAAAAGAGCTTTCCATGGTTGAGAGGAATGAGAAGGGTAGACAAGCTCGTCGTTATTTCATTGAGTGCGAGAAGAAATTAAAAAGCCAATCTGTTGGTTATGAATTATTGTCTGATGAGTGTTTAAAAAATCCTGCTGGTGTTGGAAAAATTTTAGGGGTGATGATGAGGCGTTTGTTGGATGCAAATGACCTTGAAGAAGAACTCGAACAGCATAAAGCATTAATTGCAGAAGCAAAACGCATTTTAGAAAATCCACTTAAAAAAGTGGCTTAACTTTATCATGAAGCTTATATCGTTCCGCCATTAAAGTAGGAAAGAAATTAATTATTAATCTGTCATTCAGCTCTGCTTTTTGCAGGGCTTTTTTTATGGAGGCAAGAATATGCGCAAAATATCCAAAGAAGGGCTTATGTTAATCAAGCAATGGGAAGGTTTGAGGTTACACGCTTATCAAGACCCCATTGGGATATGGACAATTGGTTATGGTCACACAAGTGCTGCTGGAAAACCTATTGTTCATAAAAACATGAATATCACTGAAAAGGCAGCAGAAGATATTCTTTGTCGAGACTTAAAACAATTTGAGAAGAGTGTTGAACAAGCTGTCACTGTTTCTTTAACAGATGAGCAATTCGCAGCATTAGTGTCTTTTTGTTATAATGTAGGGACAGCAGCATTTTGCAACTCCACACTCCTTAAAAAGCTGAATAAAGGTGATTATGAAGCTGTGCCAGCCGAATTGCAAAGATGGACTAAAGCGGGTGGAAAGCGTCTTCAAGGTCTTGTTAATCGTCGAGCAGCAGAAGCGGGTTTAT
>NZ_JBLEBK010000017.1:0-4095 GCF_047263965.1 Bartonella propinqua
CATTTCCTCAACGGGTGAAGCAGAAACGCGACCTGTGAATGCAACGGTTGTTTATGCCATAAAGTCATGAAGTTTGATGGTGATGGATAAGGCTTGTCAGTGGAATCTTAAATTGCTGATGCAAGTTCTTAATCATGCGTAGTGTTAATTTTCTTTTGCCATTTAAAATATCATAAACACGATTTAAGTGACCAATCGCAGGGACAAGGTCTTTAGCGGTTAAGTTCATTTGTTCCATTCTCAATTTAATAGCTTCAATTGGATGAGGAGGAGAAACAGGATAGTGTTCAGCTTCATAAGCTTCAATCAATAAAACAAGAATCTCCATTTTATCAAATTCTGGAGTATTAATTTCGGGCTGATTGTCAAACATTGCAGACACAATTTTCAATGCTTTTTGATAATCTTTTTCAGTACGAATAGGCTTTATATCCATTTGTAAAGTTCCTTTAGTTTAGCGGGGTTAATTGCATCGTACTGTTTAAATAGTAACATATTTGTTGACAAATGTCACTTATTACATTACGTTTTATTTAAAATGAAGCCATTGAGTTGCTATGATCAAAACATTTAAAAATAAAGACCTGCAATCTCTTTGGAAAACAGGAAAGAGTAAAATTGATAGCAGGCTTCAACAGCGTGTCATTCGTCGTCTTGATGCTCTTGAAGCGGCTTCTCAAGTGAGCGATGTGAATTTACCAGGCTATAATTTTCATATGCTGAGGGGATTTACTCCAACGCGTTATACTATCCATGTTAATGGACCGTGGTGCATTACTTTCGAGTTTGTTGACGGTCACGTGATGCATGTTGATCTAGAACAGTATCATTGAGCTTTTCAGAAGGAGTTTGACCTATGACTACACGCCATCCTGATCGTTGTCCTTCTCATCCAGGAGAAATCTTAGCTGAAGCCTTGGATAATTTGGACATAAGTAAAACTGAAATTGCTCAAATTCTTCAAATATCACGCCAGCATTTGCACAGTGTTCTTAAGGGGCAGCGTCCTGTTACAGCAGTTACAGCTGCACGTATCGGCAAACTTTTAGGCAATGGACCAGCTTTATGGTTACAGTTGCAAGCAAATTATGATACATGGCACGCACTACGAGATATTGATGTTTCTTCCATTCCAACGCTCACAGCTCGTGGAGTGGATGCGCAAATAGAACATAGCCGCTAGAATCTTTCTCTTTAGAAGTAAACAAACAGTACGAACAACATCAGCAGCTTTAAACATTTTCATTGCCATTTAAAATATCATCTAACCCACGATCTAAGTCGTCTAATATATTCTTTGGTGCATCTGCATAGATAAAAGATTGTCCAGCAGAATGGGGTTTTATTAATTCGTTATATAAACTGATGGGAAGCATAATGATCTTCTCACGTCCTTGTTTTGTTAAAGCTATGGGCTTGGACATAGCTTCATCCAAAATATTGTCAGCCTCACGGTTCATATCTGTAAAACTATATTTTTTCATATCTACACCTCAGCATTATGAATAATACGCGTTGTACATACTCGTATAACATCAAACAGTTCTCCCGAGCGACACTCTCATCATAATTTTTCAGAATTCATTTAACCCAGCCAATCATTTGAAGGAGCATAAAATGGCAACAGGTTTTTTGCACGGCGTTGAAGTTATCGAGTCCGATGACGGCACACGTCCACTTCGTACGGCTCAATCAGCCGTTATCGGGATTGTGGGGACGGCACCAGATGCCGATACACAAGCATTTCCGTTGAATACACCCGTTTTGGTTTCGGGATCACTTTTACAAGCAGCAAAACTTGATAAAACAGGCAAGCGACGCGGCACTTTGCCTAATGCTCTTGATTTAATTTTTAAGCAAGTCGGTGCCATTGTTATTGTCGTGCGGGTGAAGGAAGGTGAGAACGAGAATACAACTCTTGCCAATGTTCTTGGTGGTGTCAATACAGATGGAGCTTATGAAGGTGTCCATGCTTTGATTGGAGCACAATCCATTGTTGGGCAAACACCACGCATTTTGATTGCTCCAAGCTTTACGCATCAACGCCCTGTCAGCCTTAGCAAGATTAATGTTACCAACCAAGGCAGTGGTTATAGTCAAGCAACGGTTAAAATTACAGGGGGAGCCAAAGCAGAAGCTGTCATTTCTGATGGGAACATCACGTCTATTGTTCTCAAGGAGAATGGCATTGATTATCAAACTGCACCAAATGTGACGATTGAAGGTGATGGTACTGGTGCAACAGCTAGGGCAGAAATAAGCACCACATCGAATCCAGTAGCAGCAGAGCTTCTTGGTATTGCTGAACGTCTGCGTGCCATTGTGGTGCTTGATGCACCAAACACAACAGATGAAGCAGCTCTTAGCACAGCCAAGGATTTTGATTCAAAACGCGCTGTTATCGTTGATCCCTTTGTGGCAGTGAATCGTCATGGAAAAATTTCACAAGAGCCAGCAAGTGCAGCCGTTGCAGGTGTTATAGCCAAAACAGATTTTGAGCACGGCTTTTGGCATTCTCCTTCCAATAAAGTCATCAATGGCATTGTTGGTATTGCTCGTCCGATTGACTTTTCTATCGGTGACAGGTCTAGCCGTGCCAACCTGCTCAATGAACAAAACATCACAACAATTATCCGCGAAAATGGCTATCGCCTGTGGGGGAACCGTACCCTTTCAAGCGATAGAAAATTTGCTTTTTTATCGGTGGTGAGAACCGCGGATATGATTAACGATGCCATTTTACGCGGGCATTTGTGGGCAGTCGATAAAAATATCAAGAAAACCTACATGAGCGATGTGAGCGAAAGCGTCAATGCTTATTTGCGTGATTTAAAAGCGCAAGGGGCAATTCTTGGTGGGCACTGCATCCCCGATCCAGAACTCAACACACCAAGTGCGATCGAAGATGGCAAAGTTTATTTCAATGTAGAATTTACACCAACAACCCCAGCAGAACATATCACGTTCCGTTCACAAATTACCAATGATTACTTAGAGGAGATGACGTAATGGCAGTACCAGTTTTACCAAGGGTTTTGAAATATTTTAACATTTATGTCGACGGTATTCCTTATCAGGCAAAATGTGAAAGCGTGACTTTGCCGAATTTGAATTTCACCGTTGAAAGCTATCGTGGTGGCGGCATGGATGTGCCCATTGAGATTGATATGGGGCTTGAGGTTTTAACATTGACCATGACGATTTCTGATTGCTCCCCAGAGCTGATGATACAGCTGGGGCGCTCTGATGTTGACATCTCCCTACGGGGCTCAATGCAAGCGCAGGGCACGCCCGCAGAAGGGGTTGCCATCACCATGCGAGGGCTTTGCAAAGGTTTTGAGATGGCAGAATGGCAAGCAGGAGGCAAAGCAACCTCTACAGCGACATTCACACTGCATTACTTCAAGTATGTTCAGAAGGAGGTTGAGATTGTTGAGATAGATGCTCTCAACATGGTGAGGAAATTCAATGGTGTAGACCAATTAGCAAAACATAGAGAATTTTTAGGAATGTAAAAATGACAGCAGCAACAAGTGTTACATATAAATTGTCCATCCCTGTTTTTTTTGAAGGAAAAGAACACACCAAAATCATTTTACGGCGTGCCAAAACAAAGGATTTGCAAGCGATTGATAAAAAGGAAGGTCTCGAGCAAACCATAGCAATGATCGCACGTCTTTCGAGCTGGTCTTATGAAGCCGTGGGAGAAATCGACATTGAGGATTTGTCAGGCATTGGGGAAATCTTGGAGTCTTTTATCAAGCGGCGGGATACCTCGACTGGGAAACTGCCGCTAAATTGATAGGGGATATAGCGATCGTTTTTCATTGGCCACTGTCAGATATGATGGAAATGGAGCCACAAGAATTGATCTTTTGGCGAAAACAGGCAGCAGAAAGGCATAAAACGAAATGACGAAAAAAGTTGCCGATGCGAAAGTCAGATTAACGCTTGAGGATAAAATAACAGCGCCTTTGAAGCGTCTACAAGGGCGGTTTCAAGACTTATCGCATAAATTGGGTGTTCCTCGCTTTTCTGCTGCGGTCAAAAACATGACTGCAAGCCTGAAAGGTGTTCAAGGTGCTCTTAGCACGG
>NZ_JBLEBK010000018.1:0-3673 GCF_047263965.1 Bartonella propinqua
AAAACCACAAAACCATTCGTGAAACCTATTTAAATACAGCGATGGCACAGACATTAAACAGTGCAAAAGGTGTTGCAACACCAAGTGCTATTGGGGCAGGGAGCTTTGGTAGTTTTGATTTTGCTGGAGTGACCTTTATTAACTATCGAAGCATTCATAATTATAATGTTAATGCTAAAGCGGGTAAAAAACGTGCAATAGGGATTAAGCCTGATGAGTGTCAATTCTTACCCGTTGATGCTCCTCATGTGTTCCAGAAAACTTTTGCACCGGGTGAATCTTTAGATTTTGCCAATACGGTTGGAAAGCCTCTTTACACGATGCTGATAGTCGATCACGATCGTAATGCATGGGTTAAACCTGAAGTGTATAGCTATCCGCTCTATATTTGCACACGCCCTGAGATGCTCTTTAAAGGCGTTATAGGAGCCAAATGATGCAATGGCACAGGCTGCTTAACAAAATGGTTGAAGATGTACGCAACAGTTTTGGGCAGCCTGTCATTTATACGCGAAAGGAGACAGGGCAGTCTTTTGAGATCACAGCGATTTACGGCATTAAACATTCAGAAACGGAAGCAGGAAGCAGAACACGCACGACAATCCCCAAAAAAGAACTTGATGTTTGCATCAATGATATTGGCGGATTGCCACCAAAGCTTCAAGATAGTGTTGTTGTGATGTCTCCTGAAAACAACGAAGCTGCTCCTTCTCAAGAGCACTTCTTTGTGGCGGATGTACAAGCTTCAGAATCGGGCATGTATAAGTTGATTTTGCGTGAAGCACCTTCATCTGCTGGTGTATCGTAAACAACGCCATATATACAGTAGGAAAGAAGTTAGAGACTATCAAGATTTAGATAAGAAGCAAGACATGCTAATTTCAGCTTATTTAAATCAATTTTATTAGACTGTTTCTGGACTACAACTTTTATTTTTGATAGCTTTCCAAGTATCATCAAATGTTTTCCCAGAAACGCTCTTTAAACGTCGAGGCAACAGAACAAAAATAAGAAAAACTTGAAATAGCATAACACTAGTCTCCACGAACATATTCTGGAGAAGAAGACACGTATCTTTATCCCACGATGATACATTAAATAACTTTAAAATACCAATTAGCAATTTATAGTTTAGGAAAAAATGCCATGTTTCGATTATCCATTCTGTTTTTAAGATACAATACCATATCTTTTTGAAAAAAAATTTCATAAGCTTGGCGATAAACGGTAATAATGCTACTTCTAATGCAATAAATAATATTTCAGTATTATGACGCTCATGTAAAATTTTATTTCTTAACTCTTGTATATCTTGCTCTTCAACAAGATAAGGAGGATTTTTTGGAGTTGATTCTTCATTAAGAGCATTTTTATTAGGAGCACTCTTATTTTTTCTGTTCTGTAACTCAGTGAGAACTTGATGCAATTTTTTTTCAATAGAATCATCATCATCTTTCATTTTTTAATTTCTTTCAAAAAATAGTTTGAAATGTGGTCATCTATTAATTGTATATTGTAACCTTTTTTATACACTTTTTCCCATGGAGATCCCTTTGAATGAGATTCATTACTTAACTCCCAAGATGAAAAAGATTTGTAGGTATTCCAAACAGCCTCCAATATTCTAATTATGTCTTTGTTCTTTGAATTTTCTGTAATGTTAGGGATATCTACTTCCCCTGTCTCAAAATTACGTGTATATGAAGTGCAATTAATAGGATTTTTTCCCCAACTCCTAAATTCATAATACAAAACAGGAATAACAGGCCCATAATCCCATGCTTCTATGGGATCAGAAAAAAGACGTTTATTTGTAATTGCCAAAACCCAACCATAAGCGAAATACACCAGCTTTATAAGTTTCATTGGCGAAATCTCAATATTTCCTTCATTCCCTTTATTAAGGAAGAAGTTGGCTACTTGTTGAACTGTAAAAATACCATTTTTTTGAACTTTATTCACAGTAAATTCTCTATAATTTAATACAGTATGTAATAATATAAGCACATTATGTAAAAATTTATTCTGTATCTATAATATTAAAACACACTATGTCAATTTTCTTTGATTTTGGTTATAGTGTTTTTTCACAAATTTATTTTCTTTCTTGACAAAATCGTAATAATGTATCTAACATTGATTCAGGTGCCTGAAAAACACCTTAAATGCATAGCGGGTGGATTGCCGACACAATCTCTTCTCCGCACATTAAAGACTTTGACTCGTCATGCGCTTGTTGCGTATAATGATGCTGTCGGGTGTGGTTACACTATACAATACCCTTATGGGGAAGGTGTAACGACGGACTATGCACCGTGTTTTTCAGCACCCGACATTCTTTTTGGATGTCAATGAAAAACGTCTAACTGCATAGGAGTTCATCATGAACACTCTCATACCAATATCAGAAGAGGTTATTGATCAGGAAACTGTTCAAACGGTCAATGCACGTGAATTGCATGCGTTTTTAGAAATAGGTCGCGATTTTACAACATGGATTAAAAATCGCATAAAAACATATAAATTTGTTTCTAAAAGAGACTATATTTTAACGTTCCCCAAAACGGGGGAGCGTCAAAATGTAAGCATGACAGAATATCGTCTCACTTTAGATATGGCGAAAGAGCTTGCTATGGTTGAAAGGAATGAGAAGGGTAGAAAAGCCCGTCAATATTTTATTGAATGTGAGAAGAAATTAAAAAGCCAATCTGTTGATTGTGACCGCGATACACGGTTTGATTTGCCACACTACTGGGATGAGATGAGACCTGCCGAAAAAGCCTTGTATCTTTTGGGACCTATTCATGCGCGTCTTGTTGAAGCTTTTAGATTAGAAGAAGAAAACAAAAGCTATAAAGCGTTAATTGCAGAAGCAAAACGCGTTTTAGAAAATCCTATAAAAAAAGTAGCTTAAATATAAAATATCCTCCCTGCTTTTAAGTGGGGAGGCTCAATAAAGCAGAGTAAAGGTTATATTTGGCAGAAATATACCTATTTAGGCTCCCCTCATTTTCAAAAGTTTAAATTGCTAATTGCCTATGGAGTTAATGAAGAGACATTAACGGAACAGGAGCATTTATGCCTCCAAGAGAGATGGTAAGAGAAAGCTTTGTTGCATTGATAAAGGCAGCCAAGACATCTGTTGGTGACAATGTTTTCAATATGCGGGACTTTAATTTTTCGTCTGAGAACATGCCTGCCATTAACGTGTCTACACAAAGCGAGACGTTGGAACAGGGACATGATTATGGTTTGCGGCGGCGTATTTTAACCGTTGATGTTGAATGTTATGCAACAGAAGAAAATGGTGCGCGCTGTGTCGATCAATTGGCATGGGAAGTCGAAAATGTTTTCCATGCCAATCCCCATTTAAACAATAAGGTTGAGAGCTGTCGGTTACAAAATATTGCTTTTGCCTTTGGTGATAATGGTGTTTTAGCACTCCATGGAGCCATTTTAACCTTTGAGGTCACTTATGTGACGAACATTCCCAATACTGACGAGGAAGGGGGAAGCATAGAAGCAAGATTTGTGGAACCATTCATAGGATTTGATCCCGAAACAGGGGTGAGCAACGAGGATAAATATCAAAAAATCGAGGGTTTTCATGCGAGAGCGGCGGGATAAAGAAATCACCGATCTCAAGCGTCGTGTGGCAAATATGGTTGTGGTG
>NZ_JBLEBK010000019.1:0-3401 GCF_047263965.1 Bartonella propinqua
CCGTGCTAAGAGCACCTTGAACACCTTTCAGGCTTGCAGTCATGTTTTTGACCGCAGCAGAAAAGCGAGGAACACCCAATTTATGCGATAAGTCTTGAAACCGCCCTTGTAGACGCTTCAAAGGCGCAGTGATTTTATCCTCAAGCGTTAATCTGACTTTCGCATCGGCAACTTTTTTCGTCATTTCGTTTTATGCCTTTCTGCTGCTTGTTTTCGCCAAAAGATCAATTCTTGTGGCTCCATTTCCATCATATCTGACAGTGGCCAATGAAAAACGATCGCTATATCCCCTATCAGTTTTGCGGCGGTTTCCCAGTCGAGGTATCCCGCCGCTTGATAAAAGACTCTAAGATTTCCCCAATACCTGACAAATCTTCAATATCAATTTCTCCCACGGCTTCATAAGACCAGCTCGAAAGGCGTGCAATCATTGCGATCGTTTGCTCGAGACCTTCCTTTTTATCAATCGCTTGCAAATCCTTTGTTTTGGCACGACGTAAAATGATTTTGGTGTGTTCTTTTCCTTCAAAAAAAACAGGGATGGACAATTTATATGTAACGCTTGTTGCTGCTGTCATTTTTACATTCCTAAAAATTCTCTATGTTTTGCTAATTGGTCTACACCATTGAATTTCCTCACCATGTTGAGAGCATCTATCTCAACAATCTCAACCTCCTTCTGAACATACTTGAAGTAATGCAGTGTGAATGTCGCTGTAGAGGTTGCTTTGCCTCCTGCTTGCCATTCTGCCATTTCAAAACCTTTGCAAAGCCCTCGCATGGTGATGGCAACCCCTTCTGCGGGCGTGCCCTGCGCTTGCATTGAGCCCCGTAGGGAGATGTCAACATCAGAGCGCCCCAGCTGTGTCATCAGCTCTGGGGAGCAATCAGAAATCGTCATGGTCAGTGTTAAAACCTCAAGCCCCATATCAATCTCAATGGGCACATCCATGCCACCACCACGATAACTTTCAACGGTGAAATTCAAATTTGGCAAAGTCACGCTTTCACATTTTGCCTGATAGGGAATACCGTCGACATAAATGTTAAAATATTTCAAAACCCTTGGTAAAACTGGTACTGCCATTACGCCATCTCCTCTAAGTAATCATTGGTAATTTGTGAACGGAACGTGATATGTTCTGCTGGGGTTGTTGGTGTAAATTCTACATTGAAATAAACTTTGCCATCTTCGATCGCACTTGGTGTGTTGAGTTCTGGATCGGGGATGCAGTGCCCACCAAGAATTGCCCCTTGCGCTTTTAAATCACGCAAATAAGCATTGACGCTTTCGCTCACATCGCTCATGTAAGTTTTCTTGATATTTTTATCGACTGCCCACAAATGCCCGCGTAAAATGGCATCGTTAATCATATCTGCGGTTCTCACCACCGATAAAAAAGCAAATTTTCTATCACTTGAAAGCGTACGGTTTCCCCACAAGCGATAGCCATTTTCGCGGATAATTGTTGTAATGTTTTGTTCATTGAGCAGGTTGGCACGGCTTGATCTATCACCGATAGAAAAGTCAATCGGACGCGCAATACCAACAATGCCATTGATGACTTTATTGGAAGGAGAATGCCAAAAGCCGTTCTCAAAATCCGTTCTAGCAATCACCCCTGCAACAGCTGCACTTGCTGGCTCTTGTGAGATTTTTTCATGACGATTCACTGCCACAAAGGGATCAACGATAACAGCACGTTTTGAATTAAAATCCTTGGCTGTGCTAAGAGCTGCTTCATCTGTTGTGTTTGGTGCATCAAGCACCACAATGGCACGCAGACGTTCAGCAATACCAAGAAGCTCTGCTGCTACTGGATTCGATGTGGTGCCTATTTCTGCCCTAGCTGTTGCACCAGTGCCATCACCTTCAATCGTCACATTTGGTGCAGTTTGATAATCAATGCCATTCTCCTTGAGAACAATAGACGTGATGTTCCCATCAGAAATGACAGCTTCTGCTTTGGCTCCCCCTGTAATTTTAACCGTTGCTTGACTATAATCACTGCCTTGGTTCGTGACATTAATCTTGCTAAGGGTTACAGGGCGTTGATGGGTAAAGCTTGGAGCAATCAAAATGCGTGGTGTTTGTCCAACAATGGATTGTGCTCCAATTAAAGCATGAACACCTTCATAAGCTCCATCTGTATTGACACCACCAAGAACATTGGCAAGAGTTGTATTCTCGTTCTCACCTTCCTTCACCCGCACGACAATAACAATGGCACCCACTTGCTTAAAAATCAGGTCAAGAGCATTAGGCAAAGTGCCACGTCGCTTGCCTGTTTTATCAAGTTTTGCTGCTTGTAAAAGTGATCCCGAAACCAAGACGGGTGTATTCAAGGGAAATGCTTGTGTATCGGCATCTGGTGCCGTCCCCACAATCCCGATAACGGCTGATTGAGCTGTACGAAGTGGACGCGTACCGTCATCGGACTCGATAACTTCAACGCCGTGCAAAAAACCTGTTGCCATTTTATGCTCCTTCAAATGATTGGCTGGGTTAAATGAATTCTGAAAAATTATGATGAGAGTGTCGCTCTTAAAAGCATCTTGATAATATACGTATATTACGTATATTATGTATATTATGTAATATGGATTGTGCGCAGGTACCGATATGAAAAAATATAGTTTTACAGATGTGAACCGTGAGACTGGCAATATTTTAGATGAAGCTATGTCCACGCCTGTAGCTTTAACAAAACGAGGACGTGAGAAGATCATTATGCTTCCCATCAGTTTATATAACGAATTAATAAAACCCCATTCTGCTGGACAATCTTTTATCTATGCAGATGCACCAAAGAATATATTAGACGACTTAGATCGTGGGTTAGATGATATTTTAAATGGCAATGAAAATGTTTAAAGCTGGAGATGTTGTTCAATATTATTATTTATGGCATGCACAAGCACAAAACAACGAACATTCAGGACGTAAAGCTCGTCCTGCTTGTGTTATGGTCAAAACTGAAAATCATCTTTTTTTGTTTCCTATCACTTCTCAAGAGCCTTGTAATACACAGTATAGTCTAAAAATACCTGAAATAGAATGTAAGCGTGCGGGCTTACAAAAGCAGTCTTGGGTACATGTTGATGAATTTAATGTTGTTCCTTGCGGTGCATTTTTTGACTTTAAAAATCTAAAGCCTCAAGGATATTTTAGTCCTGCTTTCATGCGTAAGATTGCATTTAAAATTAAAGAAGTTAAAGCAATAAAACCACTTGGAAAAGTCTCTCGACACTGAATCACTTACGCATGATTAAAAACTTGCATCAGCAATTTAAGATTCCACTGACAAGCCTTATCCATCACCATCAAACTTCATGACTTTATGGCATAAACAACCGTTGCATTCACAGGTCGCGTTTCTGCTTCACCCGTTGAGGAAATG
>NZ_JBLEBK010000020.1:0-3212 GCF_047263965.1 Bartonella propinqua
AACGGCGTGCTTGAAAATTAACTGTTCCGCTTATTATGTGATTATCTGCACCACAAATCGCCCAACCCGTCTTGGTGCCTAAATCAACGCAAAGAATAGTTTGTGAAATCAAATCCATAATCCCCCCTAAAAAATATTGCGTGTTCGTATGTGCGCTATAATTGAACGCGTAGTAATAAGTTTTTAAAAAAGTGGATGAACTTATTTAGTAGACATGTTGAATGCATGATTTATGAATTTGATTTCTTTTTTTCTTTTTTCGATAAGCTGATCCCTTATGCTATTAAGCTCATTTTTGACTATAGCCATAAAAAAGACCAGCTCACTTAAGCGATCAAAAGATAACAAATCTCTAGAAAAATAATTATCAAACCAAGCAGTAAAAGCTTGCGTAAACACAGATGAAAACCATTGGTTAAAATCATCGTACGGATATAATGTAAAATAACTTCTATTATCATTCTCAAAGATACTGTGCAGCGTATAGAGAATAAAACTTGTTGATGGAAAATATGATCTTACTTGATAAGATGGTTCATTAAGCGAATGAGCATTGTAACACATATCTCTCTGTCCAATTTTATTAACAAGATCAATCATCTGGTCTTTGCTTATAGTGATCTGGTGCTGATTATTTGCCATCTCTGTTTTTGCTCCAGTTTAAGAGTGTGAGCTGGGTTGTTGCTCATCGTTAACAGTAGAGACAGCAGCCAAAGAAGACATAGAGCCAGAACAATCTGGCAATTGAGTCAGCTTTTGCTGCAACTTTAAATAATTTATTAGGGAGATAGAGCCTCTTTTTTCCCACTTACAAACAGCAGCTTGAGTTACACCAAGCATTTTTGCCATTTCTGATTGTGTCCAATTAAATTTGATCCGTACTGATTTAATAAGACTCTTAAAATTTTCTCGTTGATTCATTTAAAGGCTCCGATCATAACTTCACCCAAATAATTACTATAATTATAGTTATATAAAGTCAACAAAATTCATCTTTATCAATAATAAAAAAATAAGGTAAGCAGAACTATGAGTAATAAATCTAATATTATAAACCTTTTGAAAAAGATTTTGACCGAATTTAATTTAACGCAAGAAGATGTGGCTAAACGATTGAACGTAACACAAGCTTCAGTGTCAAAATGGCTAAAAGATTCCGATCCTCGAGGTTCTAATCGTGACGCTATTTTAAAACTATATAGAGAATTAACAGGTGAAAATCACTTCACAACCTTCGTGCCTCTCATGGGGTATATTGGAGCAGGAACACAAATAGATCCAAGTTTTGAGCAAATCCCCGAAGAAGGTCTTGCACAAGTAGAAATCCCATTTGTTCTCCCTGATGATATGATTGCTTTTGAAGTTAGAGGAGAATCCATGCTTCCCGCTTACAAAGATGGAGACATGGTTATTGTTAGACGGCGCCAAACCAAAACAATAGAATCTTTTTTTGGTAAAGAAGTAGTTGTTTTAACACATGACAATAAGAGATATATAAAGCAAATTAGTAGGGGAATGAATGGAGAAATAGATCTTCTTTCATGGAATGCATTACCTATTAAAAACGTTAAAATTATATGGATTGGAGAAATATTTGCTATTTTGCCAGAAGGTGCTTACGGCAAAATGATTCGCAATCATCCTTAATTATTAGCTGAATTAAAAGTACACTTCCTTGCCTTTCCTACCCAATAAAATGTCACCGTAGTTTTTAAATTATAACTTTTTATAATTTTTTGCTTGATATTTTATAATTATAGTTATAAATATAAATCACATACAAGCAATCGCTTACAAGCGGAGGGGTAAAACTATGGAAAAGCCAATTTTTGTGAATTCTGATGAAATCTTGTTAATCGTCTACAATAACGGTGAACACGTTGCTCAATCAGGACCATTTTATGATGAATTTGATATTTTGAAAGTTCTTGAAGGTACAGAAGGTGCAATCAAAGTCCTTTGTATAGATAATTCAACCAAATACTGTGAAGACATCAGCGAAGAAATTGCAGAAGCATACATCAAGGAAAACGATATTCTTCAATTCAACAACACTGGACACCCTTTTATAGAAGAGAGCGATGCTTTTGATGCTTTTTGGGATGAAATAGCAAAACAAGAATATGAAGATCACTGTACGGCACCTATGAGCAACAGCATCGTCTACGCCCCTGTGACGTTCTGAAAAGATGTATCTAAGGGCGTTTTAGAGAGCGCTACTTTTCAATTCAATAAACATGAAATCCGCGATGAAAACGCTTATCGATATTCTGCACAATGAATAATAGAGTTTATCATGCATAATCCTATAGCTATCACAAAAAGCACCGTTAATGGTGAAACAATTCAAACAGTCAATGCACGCGAGTTGCATGCATTTTTAGAAGTGGGGAAAGATTTTTCAAACTGGATCAAAGATCGTATCAACAAATACAGCTTTATAATAAATCAAGATTTCATAAAAACACAAGATTTGCGGTCGCCAAATTTGGCGAGCGCAAAATCTAGAACTGTTATTGCAATTAACTACCACCTTACACTCGATATGGCAAAAGAACTTGCCATGGTAGAACGCAACGAAAAAGGCAAACAGGCACGACAGTATTTTATCGAATGTGAACGGCGTACAAAGGAAGTATCTGCACAAAAAATTGACTACTCAAGTCCTGAAGCGATGATTGGTTTTTTGACACATCTACAAGGACAAATAGAACAGAAAGACAGTGTTATTGCTGAACTCAAACCAAAAGCAGAAGCACTTGAAAGTTTAAAACGTTCTGATGGTTTATTTGGGCTGACTGAAGCAGCAAAGGTACTGGAGGTGCGACCAAAGGATTTAATTGATTACTTGCGTGAACATGACTGGGTTTATCGTCGTGCTCCAAGTTCTCCATTGTTGCCTTATCAAGATAAGATCAAGAGAGGTCTGATGGATTGCCCAACCATTACTATTCAAAGACCTGATGGAACAGAGAAAGTTCTTCCTTCAACAAAAATTACAACAAAAGGCATCAGCATTCTTTCTCAAGAGCTGAAAAGGCAAAACACGCATTAATAAAGGAGAAAAATTATGGAAAAGAAATACGAAATGACCGACGAAACAATCGAAATCAACGGATTCACGCTTTACCGCATTAAAGCTCTTAAAGACTTCGGTAACGTTGAAGCAGGCGACCTAGGTGGTTTTATAGAACATGAAGAAAACTTGTCGC
>NZ_JBLEBK010000021.1:0-2921 GCF_047263965.1 Bartonella propinqua
TCAAACAATGGCGCGAACATATTATAGCCTTTCAGTTCAACCGCATTGTTTGGGAACGTTTTGTTGAAATGGCAGTGCTTTCTGGACGTGTTCATTTACCAAGATGGGAAGAGGATTATTTGCCGTGGATACAATGTGAAAGCTTTGCACCGCCTCTCGAAATGATTGATCCAAGCAAGGATATTTCAGCAGAGAAAGAAGAAATTCGAGCGGGGTTGAAGACACGGCGTATGGCGCTTGCTGAACGCGGTTTTGACATTGACACCATTCACATCGAACTTGAAGAAGAGCGCAAAGATGCTCAAGAGCGCGGCTTATCCTTTGATACGGATATGGCAGACTTTTCTATTGATTATAAAGCCATTGATTCTGAAGATTCTGACGATGACTATGAGAGCAATCAAGGCAGCGAGGCACAAAGCCATGGCGAATAACCTTGATCTGCCTTTTGTGGCATCACGCCTTTTTGGTGTGCCTCATATGCTTGCCTCCACAAAGCTTGATGTCATTTTGAATGCGCTTGCTCCGCGTCTTTTTGAAGGGGAGAAATTTGCGGTTGGAGCTTTTTCGGAAAAGGACGTGGCAGCTTTACCTCTCCCTGAAGCTTATGTGGTGCGGGGCAATGTTGCGATTATCCCCATTCATGGCACGCTCGTGCGCCGTGGTGCATGGCTTGGTGCTGTGTCAGGACTGACCTCTTATGAAGGTTTGGGGCACTCTTTTCGTGAAGCCATTGCACAGCCTGATGTTCGGGCTGTTTTATTAGACATTGATAGCGGTGGCGGGGAAGCAGGCGGTGTGTTTGATTTGGTCGAAGAGTTTCGCATGCTTTCGCAAGTCTATAACAAACCCATTTGGGCACATGCCAATGAATTTGCTTGCTCTGCGGCTTATGCGCTTGCTTGCGCAGCATCTCAAATTTGGATTGCACGCACGGGGGTTGTGGGTTCGATTGGTGTTGTTTGTGCCCATCTTGACCAATCCCGTGCGGATGAAAAACAGGGGTATAAATGGACATTTGTTTTTGAGGGTGACCACAAAGTCCATGGCAACCCTCATGAGCCATTAGCCGAGAGAGCGCTTGAAAAAATGCAAGCAGATTGTGCACTTCTCTACGATATGTTTGTCGATTTGGTTGCGCAAAACAGACCCATGAGTGCTGCTGCCATTCGAGAGACGAAAGCAGACACTTTTATAGGCATTCAAGCAATTAGGCTTGGATTAGCAGATGCGCAAGGTACATTTGCGCAGGCTTTGGAAGCCTTGATGGATTCCATAAAACACCCCCCAACAGCAATAGATGAAGAAGGAGTAAACCCATGGCACGCACAAAATACCGAGCCGAAGAAGAGATTATCCAGGAGGATGAGGAAAAAGAAATTCTCGACGTCACCGATGAAGAAGAAGACGACATCGATGTTAATGCCGAAGCCTTCGACGAAGATGACGAAGAAGGAGAAGACGAAGAAGATGATGATGAAGACACGCGCAAAAACATTCAGACCGTGCGTGAACAAGAGAGAAAGCGTGCACGCGCATTAACAAATCTTGAAAAGCAAGCAAAGCGTTTGGGTGTATCTTTTGATGCTGCGAAAGCTATTAACAATGGGATGAGTGTAGAGAAAGCCCGTCATGCTGTTTTGATAGCAGCTTCCTCCAAGAGTGCGTCTTTAAAAGCATCCCCTTATGCTTCTCATGGTGATGGGAATAGCAAAGAAAAAATTCATGCAAAATGGCAACAAGCTTGGAAAGCAGTCGTAGGAAGGAAGTAAAATGAGCAATATTTTTTATGAAGACACGCGTGATAGCGCATATCTTGGGCGTTATGATCCCGATTTATCAAATGAAGAGGTTACCTTCGCATCAGGGGCAGAGATTGCGGCAGGAACTGTCATGGGTATGGTGACGACAACGGGGAAATATGTACCGTTTCGTCCCACTGCTGTAGATGGAAGCCAGATACCAGCAGGCATTTCTTATGCCAATGTTGATGCAACCAGTGGGGATCGGCGGGGAGTCATTACGGTGCGCTTGTGTAGTGTGAAAGCATCTGAATTGTTATGGCCAAGTGTCATGACGGATAAGCAAAAAGAAACAGCCATTAAATCTTTAGAACAAAAAAACAAAATACTGTTGCGATAGGAGCATGCGCACATGGATATGAACTTTTTTAAACATGATGCTTTCTCAGCGGCAACAATGATGAAAGCAATTGAAAATTATGAGTTTCAGCCAAGCCTGATCAGTTCTCTTAATCTTTTTGAGGAAGTTGAAACCAGCACGACAGTTGTAGGCATTGAAAGGCGTGACAATACCTTGTCACTGATTCAAACGAGTGAACGCGGTGCTCCTTTAGTTGAAGGGGACAGAGGGTATCGTAATCTTCGGTTTTTTAAAACAACCCGTATTGCCAAGAGTGATACTGTAAAATCAGAAGAAATCCAAAATCGTCGGGAATTTGGTACAGAAGATCAACTCGAAACGGCAATGAAATATATTGCTCAAAAACAAAAGAAGCTGATTTCTGAAATTGAGCTGACATGGGAAAATATGCAGCTTGGGGCTATTCAAGGTGTTGTTCTTGATGCAGACGGATCAGTGATTGTCGATTGGTATAAGGAATGGGAAATCAAGCCACCAGAGCCACTCGACTTTCAACTGAACAAAGAGGAGACAGATGTTGCTGATATTGTCGATCAAGTGATTATGAAAATGATTGAAGCTTCAAGTGGTGCCTTTACGGATCGTTCGCGCATTATAGGGCTTTGTGGAAATGAATTCTTTTCCAAGTTAAAAAACCACAAAACCATTCGTGAAACCTATTTAAATACAGCGATGGCACAGACATTAAACAGTGCAAAAGGTGTTGCAACACCAAGTGCTATTGGGGCAGGGAGCTTTGGTAGTTTTGATTTTGCTGG
>NZ_JBLEBK010000022.1:0-2919 GCF_047263965.1 Bartonella propinqua
ATCGGATGCAGGCACGTTTTTTAATCAAGGACAATAAGTTCTTATTTTTAGGGCGTGAGAGTTTACCAACCCTCGAAATCCATAAGCATGATTGCTCTCAATGGGAGTTCACCTTAGAGCCGCGAACGCAATATGGTGCGGTTGAAGCCAGTTATTTTGATCGTGCTAAGGGGCAGCAAGTACAGGTTAAGCATCAGACAAGCTTCACAGGTCCCACGCGGCGTTTGCGCAGTTGTTATACATGTAAGGAAGAGGCATTAGCAGCAGCTGCCTCAGAAGGGGATAGGCTTTGTCGTGCTGTTGGGAGTGGTTCGTTAACGCTGGAGGGCTGCCCAGAGATTATGGCAGATCAATCTCTTCTGCTGCGTGGATTTCGTAGGGAGATTAACGGCAATGGAGAGCTTCTACAGTTACCCATCGCTATGAAAAAGCCAGCAGATATACGACAGAAATTATATTTTGAAGGGATTTGAAAAGCTTTAAAAGTTCAAAAAACTACTTTTAAAAAATAGTGCAAAATTTTAGCAATAACTTAAAAAATGCAGAGAAATAACACCCCATAATTCTCCTATAGGCTTCAATTCTTTAAATTATTTCCACGAATACAAAGACATTGCATTTTTTCTTGCTATTTGTTTTTACATCATATATGTGGCAATTATATGTCAAAATTATGGCATAATGGAATGATTATATCGGTAAAATATGTTTTTTTTGTGATGATATTTTATTGGGGAAGTTTATGAAAAAATCATATCCAACACAAAGTTTTTTTAAGATAAATTTATTGAAAACGACAATAGTTGCGCTCTTATTGAGTGTATCCCCTGTTTTTATTATGAATATTGCGGTGGCAGGAGATCCTCCTGTGAAACCCGAAAATTCCAGTACATCTGATTCTGAAGATAATCATGGTAATGCTGTTTTAAATAATAATATTGCTGCTTCTGATACAGATAATGTTATTAATGGAGCTTATAGTCCAAGTTTTGATGAAGCAATAACAGTCAGTACAACTGCTCAAGAAGAGATAGCTGTAGGCTCAACTCCTCAGTATACGGAGCAAATTGATAATAATGTTGCACCTAGGTATTTTAACACAGGCTTAACTCCAGCTACGAGAGAAGCACATTGGTTATGGGAAAATCCTATTGGTATAGGAGATGGTGTGGTAGCGAAGGGCAATTTTGCTATTGCTATTGGTAATAACGCATTTGTTGATTTTGCTCAAAGTGGAATTGCTATTGGACGTTCAGCCCTTGTTTCACAGGCGGGGTCTGCAATTGCTTTTGGTGAGTATACGCGGGTAACTGTTTTGGGAGGAGTTGCTTTGGGTGCGGATTCTCTCGCTGATATTGGCGATAAGCAAATAGGTTATGATCCTATAGTGGGCGCTATAATAGATAGAGGTGATGATATTGCATGGAAAAGTACTGCAAGTGCTATTAGCATTGGCAATATTGATAAGGGCATAACACGGCAGATTATAGGAGTAGCAGCAGGAACTGCAGATACTGATGCAGTAAATGTTGCACAGCTAAAAGCTTTAGGAGAGGTTGTAAAACAAAAAACTCAATATGTATCAGCAATTGAGAATCTTGGAAAACAGACTATTGCAATTGGCGATGTAACAGCAAAAAGTGCTTATTCTATTGCTATAGGATTTTCTGCGCGAGCTACAGTTGATGATACAATTGCTATTGGTAGAGGTACATCTAGCACGGGAATCAATGCAATTGCTATTGGTTATAACGCAGCGGCATCTGTTCATGATGGAGTTGCTTTGGGTGCAAAGTCTGTTGCTAATTTGGGAGCAAGATGGGGTTACGATCCTATTTCGGATATGGTAACAAACAATAATAGTGCCGCATGGAAAAGCACTTTAGCTGCTATCAGCGTTGGCGATCCTAATCAAGACATAACACGGCAGATTATAGGAGTGGCAGCAGGGACTGCAGATACCGATGCAGTAAATGTTGCACAGCTAAAAGCTTTAAGAGACTTTGTCGTATCAGATAGTGCTCAAATTGCTGCATCTTATGCCATTCAGAATATACAATATACTGATGTAGGGTCTGCTTTTACGGCAGTTGATCAATTTCTCACGGAAGCTTCTAATAAAATTTCTGATAATGTTACACAGATAAAATCTTTAGAAGAGTTTGTAAAACAAAAAACTCAATATGTATCAGCAATTGAGAATCCTGGAAAACAAACTATTGCAATTGGCAAAAATTTAACGACAGCTGGTTCTTATACTATTGCTATAGGATTTTCTGCGCGAGCTACAGTTGATGATGCAATTGCTATTGGTAGAGGCACATCTAGCACGGGAATCAACGCAATTGCTATTGGTTATAACGCAGCGGCATCTGTTCATGATGGAGTTGCTCTGGGAGCAAAATCTGTTGCTAATTTTGGAGCGAGATGGGGTTATGATCCTGTATTGGGTGCTGTAATAGGCAGTAATAATCCTGCTGGACTTGCATGGAAAAGCACTACAGGTGCTATCAGTGTTGGCAATATTGATAAGGGCATAACACGGCAGATTATAGGAGTGGCAGCAGGGACTGCAGATACCGATGCAGTAAATGTTGCACAGCTAAAAGCTTTAAGAGACTTTGTCGTATCAGACGTTTCTGGAATTGCAGCTGAAGTTTCTGAGAGCTCCACAGAAGCGATGAGTGGTTCACAGCTTTATGCGACCAATAGTAAATTAGATCAGATGCATATTAAATTGGGAGAGGCACAATCAGACATTTCTGAAGTTGCAGCAAATGCTTCAGGTTATTTTGGTGCTGGTGCGGATATGTTGAATGGTCAGTCTCCGACTTACGTGATCCAGAGTGCCAATTATATGAGTGTAGGCTCTGCTTTTACGGCAGTTGATCAATCTCTGACAGATATTTACGGTCAGAT
>NZ_JBLEBK010000023.1:0-2804 GCF_047263965.1 Bartonella propinqua
CTTGCTTTATTAGAAACGAAAGCATCATCGCATATTTTTGCGTTCCCAAAGATACGCGCGCTCCCAGAAATTTGGGCATTACCGTAAACTTGCGCATAATCGCTAATAAAAGCATCATTGTAAATTTTAGCATTATCGAAAATTTTAGCACTGTCATGAACTGCGGCATTGCCGTAAACTTTTGCATTATTGAAAATTTTAGCATTGTCGCAGATTTTAGCATTTTCAGAAATTCGTGCATTGTCAAAAACTACTGCATTGCCATAGACGTTGGTATCACCGTAAATTTCAGCTTTATCGCAAATTTTAGCATTGTCGTAAATAACTGCATTTCCATAGATTTCTGCATTACCGAAAACTTTCGCATTATTAAAGACTTTAGCATTTTCATAGATTTGGGCACGTCCATAGACTTTAACCTCATCGTAAATTTCAGCATTTTCGAAAATGAATGCATTATCATACACTTTGGCATCTCCATAAACTTTAGCATTATCATCGATCCAACAGTTTTTATCATGCGACAAGTTTTCTTCATGTTCTATAAAACCACCTAGGTCGCCTGCTTCAACGTTACCGAAGTCTTTAAGAGCTTTAATGCGGTAAAGCGTGAATCCGTTGATTTCGATTGTTTCGTCGGTCATTTCATATTTCAGTTCCATAATTTTTCTCCTTGATTTTTAATGTATACTTTTCCTTTTCAGCTCTTGAGAAAGAATGCTGATGTCTTTTGTTGTGATTTTTTGATAAAGGGGGAGTGCTTTAAAACGCCCCTAGATAATATTTTTACAGAACGTCACAAGGGCGCAGGCGGTGCTGTTGCTCATAGGTGCCGTACAGTGCATCTTCATATTCTTGTTTGGCTATTTCATCCCAAAAAGCATCAAAAGCATCGCTTTCTTCTATAAAAGGGTGTCCAGTGCTGTTGAATTGAAGAATATCATTTTCTTTGATGTATGCTTCTGCAATTTCTTCGCTGATGTCTTCACAGTATTTGGTTGAATTATCTATACAAAGGACTTTGATTGCACCTTCTGTACCTTCAAGAACTTTCAAAATATCAAATTCATCATAAAATGGTCCTGATTGAGCAACGTGTTCACCGTTATTGTAGACGACTAACAAGATTTCATCAGAATTCACAAAGATTGGCTTTTCCATAGTTTTACCCCTCCGCTTGTAAGCGATTGCTTTTGTGTGAATTGTAATATGAATATAGTATTCATAATGCATATATGTCAACAATAAAGTATGCGTTATGTATATTATTTTTTAAAAAGTATAAAAATCTTCTTACAAGATTTTTATTAATTGACAATTTTCTAAGAAAGGGGAAAGGAAATAGTTATGAAGATAACAAAAGATGATATGGAATTAGATAATAAAATAATACAGCTAATTTCTATATTTAATTATGAAAGAAAAAAAGCTTTTATTTTTTTTCTTCTGCATGCAGGCGATTTAAAAGGTGAAGAATTGTTTCTTTATCTGGTTGAGTTGTTTTTTGTAGCAGATCAATAATTTGCTCATCAATAGTTTGTTTTGTGGCGGGGATTGGAAAGGAGGGTCCATCTCCCTCTCCAGTTAATAACCACCCTTCACTAATTCTAAATGCTTTTGCATATTTTGCAGATGTGCGCGATATTCCTCTTAATCCTTGTTCGTGTTGTATATAGCTAGAATAGTTCCAGCCAAAATATCTAGCCGCTTCTTTAGCGCTTCTAAAACCACGTGCTAAACGTGCTTTTATTAATCTAGCAGATTGATCTATTGTGTTATTAAGCATTTTCATCTCCTTAATATACTCATATTGCATAAAATTAGTATGCATTTCGACTTGACATTAAAATACTCATAATGCATACTTATGTTTATGGAAAAAATAGCAGTAAAACAGTTACGTAAAAATCTGAATTTAACTCTAGAAGAAATGGCTGCACGGTTAGGTGTAAACAAATCAACAGTATGGCGTTGGGAAAAATATGGTGTTCCTTCAAGAGGAGCCGTTGCATATCTTCTGGAAGCATTATGGAATGAACAATCCTCTTCAACCTCTTTTTTTGTCAACAGTTCTCTTGTTTGTATGGAAGCATGCCAACAGCGTAGCATGTCAAAACAACCCAGCTCACACTCTTAAACTGGAGCAAAAAAAGAGATGGCAAATAATCAGCATCAGATCACTATAAGCAAAGACCAGATGATTGATCTTGTTAATAGTATTGGACAGAGAGATATGTACTACAATGCTTATTCATGTAATAATGCATATCAGCGTGTAAAATCATATTGTCCATCAACAAGTTTTATTCTCTATACGCTGCAGAGTATCTTTGAGAATGATGATAGAAATTATTTCCCATTATTTCCGTACGATGACTTTAATCAATGGTTTTCAACTGTGGGTATGCAAGTTTTTACTGCTTGGTTTGATAATCATTTTTCTAAAGATTTATCATCTTTTAATCGCTTAGGTGAGCTAACCTTTTTTATGATTATAGTCAAAAATGAGCTTGAGGACTTAAGAGATAAGCTCATCGAAAAAAGAAATAACGAAATCAAATTAATAGATGATGCATGCAGCATATCTGGTCTGGCTGTGTGAGTTAATCCACTTTTTTAAAAACTTATTACTACGCGTTCAATTATAGCGCACATACGAACATGCAATATTTTTTAGGGGGGGATTATGGATTTGATTTCACAAACTATTCTTTGCGTTGATTTAGGCACCAAGACGGGTTGGGCGATTTGTGGTGCAGATAATCACATAATAAGCGGAACAGTTAATTTTCAAGCACGCCGTT
>NZ_JBLEBK010000024.1:0-2720 GCF_047263965.1 Bartonella propinqua
GTGTGGGTGGAAACATGGTTAAAAGAAAAACTGAAAAGCACACAGAGCTTACGGATGCAGAAAAAGAAATGCTGCAAGAGATAATTGTTACCTACCAAAGTGTGAAAATGATGTCTCGCTTTATGAAGTGGATAGCACTTATAATCTTTTTATTTATTCTTGAATTTGCACGCCTCATGGATGCGTTAGACAATATTTTCACGCATCTAAAGCAGTGGATAACGAAAAATTGAAAATGAACGTTTAAAAAAGCTTTTTACATTACGCGATAATTTTGTATTTCATATTACTAAAACTGCATCTATATCATAAATTTAAATGCATAGTAAAAAAACATCCATTTATATTACACAAAAGTGTTAAAAAGTTGTGTCACAATGTGAGAGCAGATTTATATTCACGAACTCTTTTCTTATGTGATGAAACAGAGGCATCTCTCTTTCTTTCTCCTTCGCCAACTGTAACTAAGCTTTTATTGAATCTTTCAAAGATAGTTTCACCTTTTTTATTAACTTTTTCATTTATAGCACTTGGGTTTGATTTTATATATTCGTTGAGACGTCCCCTTCCTTGCGTATGTTTGTAAAGAGTAACGGGAAGATACTGATCTAATTTATGAGAGGGCAAAGGCGTATCAGGTTCACATAATACGCCTTTAACATTATCTTCGTGCATTTTTTGTAATCGATCAGATTCAGTATGAAGTTTCTTAGCAAGAGCCAAACAAAATATTCCACACTCAGAAGTACTTCGTTGAATATCCATCTCCGCCATGGAAAAATAGCAATTAGGTAATTCGTGAGATTTAACAGCCGTTAGTGTTCTTATTGCTAGCCCTGTTTGTTGTGGACCATTGAATGTTGTAGGTTCAAGAAGTACGAAGGAGTGTTGTTCGTTAAGAGCTCTATAATCAATGACAGCAAAATGAGTTCCTCTATCCTTCATGAAAGTTATAAATCTAGCAGATTGAGTTCCATCCTCGATTGTTTTTTTCATGAGGAGAGCAAGGTTTTCAGAGCTATCTGCTAATTTAAGATTCATTTCCGAATATTTGTTGTTTGCTTTCTCTACTAAGATAGGCATCATTTTAATATCCGTGTCTACATAATAAGCATGTAGCCAACTACCATCGGTAATATCTTTCTCTAAATTTGTAATAATGTCTTGTAATCTTTCAGGGCTGAATACTGTCTCTTCTTCTGAAGAAATGTCTTGTTCTGAATTTGCATAGGCACCTTCCATATGGAGAGCGTCCAGTAAGTCGCTTAGCTCGTTTGCAGCATGTTCTTCTTGCGGTTGTGAAGAAGCAGGGGGGGCAGCTTGAGAGTCATGAGGTTTCATAGTATTAATCTCCATGTTAGTAATCGATGCTGGATATCATCAGCCTACATTTTGGTAAATTAATGTCTTATGCAATTGCGAAATATGTAAGATTTTGATTATATTTATTTTATGAGCAGCCATGAGGAGTTTCAGCGTCTCTCTCAGCAAGACGTCACTACATTTTATACATTTGGCTCTTTAAAGAACACTGCTGCTAAGGAACTTATCATCACAAATTATGATCTTTAACAGAAGAGAATAATCCTCTTCGAGGGAGCTTTGGAGCCCCTTTTAAAAAGACCTTTTGAAAGCCTTTTTAAAAATAAATCGGTACAAGAGTCTAGTGATTACAATAAAAAAAATTCAAAGAATCGATGACGAAATTTGGCAAAAAAGATGCTCTTGATAAAGGCACGTTCGAAAATCTTATTCCCTCACCTTTATTTATGTATCCCTCACTTTAAAAAATGCAAATAAAATCAATAAGTTATGCGCAATAAAAAGAAGTCTGGTGGGCGTGACAGGGATTGAACCTGTGACCCCTACGATGTCAACGTAGTGCTCTCCCGCTGAGCTACACGCCCACTCGATGATGCTGTCATACAACACATAGAATTACAAAGGTCAATGCTTAATTTAATTTTCTATCTGTTAAATATAAATAATTTGAACAATACCTTTTTTTAAGCAGCGATAAGTATTTTCTCAACCTCATTAACTAATTCACGCAAGTGAAATGGCTTAGAGAGCACTTTTGCATCAGGAGGAGCATCACTATTTGAGTTTAATGCAACTGCTGCAAAGCCTGTAATGAACATCACTCGTAAGTCAGGATCAATTTCAGTAGCACGTCGTGCTAATTCAATTCCATCCATTTCTGGCATCACAATATCGGTAAGGAGGAGAGAAAATGGCTCTTCTTGTAAACGTTCATATGCGCTAGCACCATTATCAAAATCAGTAACTTCGTAGCCTGCACGTTCTAAAGCTTTCGCTAAAAAGCGACGCATATCATTATCATCTTCTGCGAGCAAGATTCGTTTCATGACTATGTTCCAATTGCTCCATTTGTAGAGTATTTTGCCACATTGATTTATACAATATAGAGTACTTATAAAAAAAGCGATAAAATACTCATAATTGAAATGAATGGCAAAATGGTTAATTCTTGCGAATTTTTTGAAGATACAGAATATTAGTTTTTAGTTGGTTAAATTCGAACTGTATGTGATGTTAAAAGAGGAGATCGGTATAATTATTTTTGAAGTTTGTTAATTGTGAATTGTGTTTCTTTTTAATTTTTTTCATTTTTGATTACAGCTATAAAAATTTTATAAGAATACTCATTTTAGAGGTTAGAAATGTAAAAAACAATTATATCATTGTATTAATTCTGT
>NZ_JBLEBK010000025.1:0-2481 GCF_047263965.1 Bartonella propinqua
TGATAAATTTATATTATATTGTTTTTACAACTTTTATTGTAAAATAGCTAAAACAGATTAATCATCAATCAACACATGAATTAAAAATCAACCTTAAAATAATTCAAACCTGCGATTAAAAATCTGTTTAGTGAAAAAAGTGATAATAACATCGATAATGGGAAGTGAATACAGTATTTATAAAACTACCCTAATTGGAGTAAATTTCCTACGTCCTCTTTACTCCAAATGATTAAAATAGAGAATAATGACTAATTTAACCTAAAGCACATATAATATGAATATTAATTATTTTGATAACACTGTATCATATATTCATAAGACAAACTCTACCTCTTTATAAAAAATATCATTAATTTTTTTATAAATCTATTCATATAAACGAAACCGCATTCCATAAAATTTGTTAAAAATCCAAAATTTTTGCATATTTTTCTATAATACCATATAAAAAAAACATTTTTAAATTTAAAAAAGGAAAGCCATTTTGGAAAAAAGATGAGATTTTAAAAATTTTTTTACTGTTTTAGTGAATGAAAATATTGAAAGCTTTGTTATAATTTTACGTTAATAGTTTATTTTCTGAAAAAATTGTTTATCCTAAAATTAAGATTTCTTATTTTAAAATAGCAAAATTGAGAATTATCTTTAATCAAGATTAAGTAGTTTTATTAAAAACGTTTAAAAGCATATTTAAATGATTGACCTTTTGCGAGAACTTTGTAAGAAAGTGTACTCAGTTTGGAGGGGTGGTCGAGCGGTTTAAGGCACCGGTCTTGAAAACCGGCGTGCAGGAGACTGTACCGTGGGTTCGAATCCCACCCCCTCCGCCACTTAATTCTTTTCTGCATATAATATATTGATTGTTGTATGTAGCTTGCCTGTAGCTTGCCACTAGGTTTTGCATAATTTGACACTAGGTTTTGCACCAATTCATTTTTTTTCAAAGGGTTTTTAAAGGGCTTTCAAGGGGTCTTCAAAGGGGTTTTTAAGCCCCCTCAAAGGAGATTGTTTTCTTCTGTTAAAAATCACAATTGGTGATGATTAATTCTTTAGCAGCAGTATTCTTTGAAGAGCCAAATGTATAAAATGTAGCGACTTCTTTTATATGAAACTGACTGAAGGTTTTTCGAATCTCTGGCACATCATTTAAAGAGAGAAGGAACTTTCCTTGTAATTGGGAAAGAATCGTTGCCATCACCTGATAATCTTCCCTCTTAAACAAATCCTTTCCGTAATAATCCTCAACACCCCAATAAGGCGGATCAAGATAAAATAAAACATTTGGTCGATCATAGCGAAGCATAAAGTCTGACCAGTTTAACTGTTCAATGGTAACATCTGCCAAGCGGCGATAAATAAGCTCTAATAACGCTTCAATTTTAAAATAATTAAACCGTGCACTACGATCCGTTGAAACACCAAAAGTGCGCTTGACCACCTTACCGCTAAAACTCAACCGTTGCAGATATAAAAACCGAACAGCACGCTCTAGATCAGTTAACGTAGATGGGTCTTGCAAAGTGATGCGCTGAAACTCTTGACGACTGGTAATCTGGAATTTCAACATATCCATAAAGGGCTGATAATGGCGTTGTAACACCCGAAAAAAATTCACCACATCACCTGAGCGATCATTGATAATTTCTGCTGGTGGAATCAATTTTCTCCTAAAGAAAATCCCTCCCATTCCAACAAAGGGTTCGGCATAAAGATTATGCGGAATATCTTCAATGATTTTGATAATAGTTTTGGCTAACCTTCTTTTGCCACCAACATAAGCAACAGCTGGTGTGACAGGATTAATCAATTTTAATGTTTCAGAATGAATTGTGTCCATACTTTCTTAACACTCTCTCGTGCATAATAGCCATCTTCTCATTGCTTTCAGTGATAAGAAGTGGCTGCGATGTTATGTTTTCTGGCATCGGACGAGCTGTGTTGCAAACTATTCCCGTTGGCTGGATAACCAGCCCAGCCTCTATTTTTGAGTATCCCCCCTTCCCTTTTCTGGTGCTTCTAAGATAATTTCTGTTGTATATCCGCTAGCTTTTTCATAGCGATGGGTAACTGTAGAAGCTCTCCATTGCCCGTTAATCTCTCCACGAAACCCACGCAGCAGAAGAGATTGATCTGCCATAATCTCTGGGCAGCCCTCCAGCGTTAACGAACCACTCCCAACAGCACGACAAAGCCTATCCCCTTCTGAGGCAGCTGCTGCTAGTGCCTCTTCCTTACATGTATAGCAACTGCGCAAACGCCGCGTGGGACCTGTGAAGCTTGTCTGATGCTTAACCTGTACTTGCTGCCCCTTAGCACGATCAAAATAACTGGCTTCAACCGCACCATATTGTGTTCGCGGCTCTAAGGTGAACTCCCATTGAGAGCAATCATGCTTATGGATTTCGAGGGTTGGTAAACTCTCACGCCCTAAAAATAAGAACTTATTGTCCTTGATTAAAAAACGTGCCTGCATCCGAT
>NZ_JBLEBK010000026.1:0-2266 GCF_047263965.1 Bartonella propinqua
CTTGAGAAACACCATTTGCAACATCATTTTTAATATTTTTGAACGAGTTGCTCATACCTGCAAGTGCATCGGCAACATTTGTATAGCTTGCCTCTTCAGCAACACCATCATCATTGAGCGTAACAACAGTGAAGTCTGGGAATGTCCATTTTCCACCTTCATATTTAGCACCACCACCAAAGTATGTAGCAAGCGTATTACTCACCGAATAAAGCTGACCACCGTTAACAGCCTCTGTTGATCCTTCTGAAATATTTCCTGCCTTTACTCCAGAGATAATACGCGATGCACCATCACTGTTTGCAATTATAATCTCTGTACCACCTACGTTCCCACCAATTGTGATAGGCTTCGTGAACGAATCTTGTTTTATAAGACTGGTACTCTTAACCGCAGCTGTAACTGTTTGAGTAATGTCATCAATAACATCTTGAGAAACACCATTTGCAACATCATTTTTAATATTTTTGAACGAGTTGCTCATACCTGCGAGTGCATCGGCAACATTTGTATAGCTTGCTTCTTCAGCAACACCATCACTATTGAGTGTAACAACCGTGAAATCTGGGAATGTCCATTTTCCACCTTCATATTTAGCACCACCACCAAAGTATGTAGCAAGAGTATTACTCACCGAATAAAGCTGACCACCGGTTATAGCCTCTGTTGATCCTTCTGAAATATTTCCTGCCTTTACTCCAGAGATAATACGCGATGCACCATCACTGTTTGCAATTATAATCTCTGTACCACCTACGTTCCCACCAATTGTGATAGGCTTCGTGAACGAATCTTGTTTTATAAGACTGGTACTCTTAACCGCAGCTGTAACTGTTTGAGTAATGTCATTAATAACATCTTGAGAAACACCATTTGCAACATCATTTTTAATATTTTTGAACGAGTTGCTCATACCTGCGAGTGCATCGGCAACATTTGTATAGCTTGCCTCTTCAGCAACACCATTATCATTAAGCTTGGTAACCTTGAAGCTTGGTAATGTCCACCCTCCATTTTCGTACCTAGCGCCACCACCAAAATATGTAGCAAGCATGTTACTCATCGAGTAAAGCTGGCTACCCGTTATAACCTCTGTTGACCCTTCTGCAATACTTCCTGCCATCACGCCAGAGATAATACGCGATGCACCATCACTGTTTGCAACTATAATTCTATTGCCACCTGTACCTGCACCGATGTTAATAGGAGCAATTCTCCCATTTTGCTGAACAAGAGTCTGATTTTTCACATCATTAATCTTGTCATCAAGACTTACGAAAGCTTCATTAACCCCAGAAAAAGCACTAGCAACATTATTATAACTCCGCTTTTCGCCGATCAACCCACTAGAATTAAATTGTACGACCTCGAATTTTGGTGCAACCCACACTCCATTTTCAAAATTAGCACCACCACCAAAATATGAAGCAAAGGTTTTATTCACAGAATAAAGCTGACCACCTGTTACAGCTTCCGTTGATCCTAACGAGACATTTCCATCGAGAAGAAACTTAAGCTTAGCATTGGTTTTTATACCATCTGTGACATGAGTGGCAACAAACGCATTTTCATAGCTATCCCATAACAGAGTGTTTGGATTAATATTTCCACTAATATCATTTTTTATATCAAGGATAGAGTTATTTATACTCGTAATAGAGTTGTTAACTCCTTCAAAAGCAGAACCAACATTATTATACGCAGTACCCTGAATACGATAAATTGGATCTGTCCACATTCCATTCGCATACTTAGCGTTACCCCCAAGGTATGAAACAAGCGCATCACCTACCGAATAAAGTTGACCACCGTTTACTGCTTCAGTCGAGCCTTCAAAGATTAGCCCATCTGCGACACCAGTAAGTTTACGATATACGCCATCCTTATTGGTAAAATCAATTAAAATACCACCTACTGCTTGACCAATAGTAATAGGCAACATATCCCTTGCTTGTTTAACAAGAAGACCATCTTGTACATCACGGATATTCTTACTCAAATTTGCAAAATTGCTACCAACTGCATCAAAAGCGCTCGAAACAGTATAATAGCTCATTTTTCCATTACTTAATCCATCAGAATTGAATTCTATAATATCAAATCTTGGACCCGTCCATCTTCCATTTTCGTATCTAGCATCACCACCAAAATATGAAGCAAGCGTGTTATTCACCGAGTAAAGCTGCGAACCATTTATTGCATCAGATGAATCTACAGAAATCTGCCCACTGTCTACACCAGTAATTTTTCGAGACACACCACCACT
>NZ_JBLEBK010000027.1:0-2133 GCF_047263965.1 Bartonella propinqua
TTGCGTGAGACAACGGTTGATCGGGAAGAAGTGAAGAAAGCAGCGCATGATTTCGGAAAAGCACATCGTGATGCGATGTTGAATTTTCCCCATCGTTTCGGTGCCAGCATTGCTGCCCAGATTGGGTGTGATGCAGCCAGCCTGATTGGTGCGATTGATTATTACATGCGAAAGGCTTTGCTTGAAGCCGTTGATATTCCTGTTCCTTATCATGATGATCTGAGCACCTCTGAATAAGAGTGAGTGAACAATGGATGATGATCGTGCGGTAAAAGAGTTTTTTTCGCATGCCAATGAAGCCAGACGACCCGATCCACCCTATACGGTTTCAGAATGGGCAGACAAGAATAGGTATTTAAGTACGGTAGCAAGTGCTGAATCTGGATTATGGAGAACCAAGCGTACGCCCTATTTGCGCGAGATCATGGATAATCTTTCCTCTTATGTGCCGATAGAAACAACGGTTGTGATGAAAGGGGCGCAGGTTGGCATGTCGGAGGCAGGATTAAATTTCTGTGGTTATGCTATCCATTATAGTCCGAGCCCCGCACTCTATGTGATGCCGACTGTTGAGACAGCAAAGAAACTATCAAAAACCCGTCTTGATCCGATGATTACGGCAAGTCCAGCTTTAAGTGCACGCATTGCTCCAGCACGCGCGCGTGACAGTGGGAATACGATGTTTTCAAAAGAGTTTAGTGGGGGTGTTCTCATGCTGACAGGAGCCAACAGTGCTGCTGGGCTGCGTTCGATGCCTATTCGCTATTTGATCCTCGATGAAGTCGATGCTTATCCTCTGAGCGTGGATAATGAAGGTGATCCCGTGGTGATTGCAGAAAAGCGTACCTCGACTTTTGTGCAAAGAAAGATTTTTAAATTGTCTACACCTACCCATCGTGACACAAGCCGTATAGCCAAAGATTTTGTACTTGGGGATCAGAGATATTACAACATCCCCTGTGATGGGTGTGGTGTGTTACAGCCGATTGTTTGGTCGCAAATTAAGTGGCCAAAAGGATCACCCGAAAAGGCAGTTTTTGTTTGTGCCCATTGTGGACATGAACATGCAGAGCACCGAAAAGCAGATTTGATGTCTGAAGAACGGGGGGCATGTTGGGTTCCCACCAGTGAGTCAAGCCGACCCAATTTACGCTCTTATCATATTTCAGCACTCTATTCTCCATGGCTGACATGGGGAGAATGTGCGCGTGAATTTTTAGATGCTAAAGATGATCCTGCGCTTTTGCAGCCTTTTGTTAACACTGTCCTTGGCGAACCTTGGGAAGATAAAACGGGTGAAGTTGTTGATCCTGAGAGCCTTTATGCACGGCGTGAAGATTACTCCATTGCACCCCCACAGGCTGTGTTGTTGACAGCGGGGATTGACGTACAAAATGATCGGTTAGAATTGGAAGTCGTGGGGTGGGGGCGTGGTGAAGAAAGCTGGCATATTGATTATCAAGTGATCCTTGGTGATCCATCTTCCTTTGAAGTGTGGGATCAGTTAGATGAATATCTTACAAGACGCTGGCCACATCAAGGTTACAAAAATGGCATCAGGATCACGGCGGCTTGTATTGATACAGGAGGCAGTCACACACAGGCGGTTTATAATTATGTGCGCCCTCGTGAAGGGAGACGCATATGGGGAATTAAGGGGCATGCAGGCTGGCGTGCAGTCTGGCCACGTCGTCCGAGCAAGAACAATAAAGGGCAGATTAATCTCTATGTGATCGGGGTTGATGCTGCCAAAGATATTATTACAGCACGGTTCAAAAAATCGGGTGCTGAGGCTTCAGGAGCGGGTGCAACGCACTTTCATATAAACCTCGATCAGGAATATTTCGAGCAGCTGACAGCTGAAAAAAAGGTCATCAAATATTTCAAAGGCTTTAAGCGGATAGAATGGCAAAAGAGTGAGAAGGCAAGAAACGAGGCTCTAGATTGCCGCGTCTATGCTTATGCCGCTTTGCAAGGTCTGATTTCAGCAGGTCTAAACCTGAATGAGGAAGTTGATATTTTAGAAGAGCGCTTGGAAAGTCTCAAAAATATGGAGGCATCTTCCGAGAGTACAGAATCTTTTCCAACACAGCTTCAGACACCACAGCCTCAAAGGAAACAACTAAGGAGGTC
>NZ_JBLEBK010000028.1:0-2036 GCF_047263965.1 Bartonella propinqua
AAAACCACAAAACCATTCGTGAAACCTATTTAAATACAGCGATGGCACAGACATTAAACAGTGCAAAAGGTGTTGCAACACCAAGTGCTATTGGGGCAGGGAGCTTTGGTAGTTTTGATTTTGCTGGGGTGACTTTTATTAATTATCGAAGCATTCATAATTATAACATTGGTGCTAAAGCGGGTACGAAACGTGCAATAGGGATTAAGCCTGATGAGTGTCAATTCTTACCCGTTGATGCTCCTCATGTGTTCCAGAAAACCTTTGCACCAGGTGAATCTTTAGATTTTGCCAATACGGTTGGAAAGCCTCTTTACACGATGCTGATAGTCGATCACGATCGTAATGCATGGGTCAAACCTGAAGTATACAGCTATCCGCTCTATATTTGCACACGCCCTGAGATGCTCTTTAAAGGCGTTATAGGAGCCAAATGATGCGATGGCACAGGCTGCTTAAAAAAATGGTTGAAGATGTACGCAACAGTTTTGGGCAGCCTGTCATTTATACGCGAAAGGAGACAGAGCAGTCTTTTGAGATCACAGCGATTTACGGCATTAAACATTCAGAATCGGAAGCAGGTAGCAGAACACGCACGACAATCCCCAAAAAAGAACTTGATGTTTGCATCAATGATATTGGCGGGGTGCCACCAAAGCTTCAAGATAGTGTTGTTGTGATGTCTCCTGAAAACAACGAAGCTGCTCCTTCTCAAGAGCACTTCTTTGTGGCGGATGTACAAGCTTCAGAATCGGGCATGTATAAGTTGATTTTGCGTGAAGCACCTTCGTCTGCTGGCGTAGAGAAGGTTACAGTTTAGAAGAAATATACCTATTTAAACTCACACCATTTTCAGCAGCTTGAATCGCTAATTGCCTATGGAGTGCTGGCGGTATTCTTAGTTGAAACTTTCCGCTATATTGTACATGTGACAAAGGAATAGGGACATCTTCTCCATTGCGTTGCATATCTTCAACAACTTCTGAAACAAGGTTCATAATACCTTTTAAAGCATTCTCGGCTTGATTACTTAACCATGAAAGAGATGGGAATTCAGCACATAAACCAACATATTCTTCATCTTCTTGTGACCACAAAACACGATATGTATAATGATTATTGTTCATGTTTTATCCTTTCTATTGCCCATAAGACTTGTTTTACTTGATAGGCTTTAGCTTTATTTCCAGAATCTTTTTGGATATTTACACGAGGATCACCCAACCATGGTGTTTTAAAAACAAAATGGCTTGAAGCATTGTTCCGTGGTTCTCCAAAAAAATGTACACACACAGCTAACAAATCTGAAAACTTGATATTTTTTGGCGACGTTTTCATCAAGCTGATTATTTTTTCAATTTTATGGCTCATAGTTTCATAATAGTATCATTATTAATCCTAGTCAATCTTTTTATTATGAAGAGACATTAACGGAACAGGAGTATTTATGCCTCCAAGAGAGATGGTAAGAGCAAGCTTTGTTGCATTGATAAAGGCAGCCAAGACATCTGTTGGTGACAATGTTTTCAATATGCGGGACTTTAATTTTTCGTCTGAGAATATGCCTGCCATTAACGTGTCCACGCAAAGCGAGACGTTGGAACAGGGACATGATTATAGTTTGCGGCGGCGTATTTTAACCGTTGATGTTGAATGTTATGCAACAGAAGAAAATGGTGCGCGCTGTGTCGATCAATTGGCATGGGAGGTGGAAAATGTTTTCCATGCCAATCCCCATTTAAACAACAAGGTTGAGAGCTGTCGGCTACAAAATATTGCTTTTGCCTTTGGTGATAATGGTGTTTTAGCACTCCATGGAGCCATTTTAACCTTTGAGGTCATTTATGTGACGAATATTCCTGATGCAGACGAAGGAAACATAGCAGCAAGTTGTGTTGAGCCTTTTGTGGGATTTGATCCCGAAACAGGGGTGAGCAACGAGGATAAATATCAAAAAATCGAGGGTTTTCATGCGAGAGCGGCGGGATAAAGAAATCACCGATCTCAAGCGTCGTGTGGCAAATATGGTTGTGGTG
>NZ_JBLEBK010000029.1:0-1836 GCF_047263965.1 Bartonella propinqua
CAATAACATCTTGAGAAACACCATTTGCAACATCATTTTTAATATTTTTGAACGAGTTGCTCATACCTGCAAGTGCATCGGCAACATTTGTATAGCTTGCCTCTTCAGCAACACCATCATCATTGAGCGTAACAACCGTGAAATCTGGGAATGCCCACTTTCCATCTTCATATTTAGCACCACCACCAAAATATGAAGCAAGCATGTTACTCATCGAATAGAGCTGTGCACCGTTAACAGCATCTGTTGAGCCGGCTGCAAGCATACCTGCTTTTACACCAGAAATAATACGTGATGCACCATCATTGTTTGCAACTGTAATTTCATTACCAGCTGCATTTCCACCAATGGTAATAACATTTGTAAATGCATTTTGCTGAGTAAGGCTGGTTTTATTAACTTCAGTTGTGATGTCTTTAATAACATCTTTCGTGATTCCACTAATAACCTCATTCGTGATGTCATTTGTTATATCATTCAAGACGCCCTGTTTAATATTTACGAAAGAGTCGCTCATACCTGCAAGTGCATCGGCAACATTTGTATAGCTTTGCTGTCCAGAAGTGCCGTCATCATTGAATTGGGTAACTATGAAATCTGGAGCTTTCCATTCTCCATCTTCATATCTAGCGCCACCACCAAAATATGTAGCAAGCATGTTACTCATCGAATAAAGTTGCGCACCGTTAACAGCATCTGTTGAGCCAGCTGTAAGCATGCCTGCTTTTACGCCAGAGATACGACGTGCAAGACCTTCACTGTTTGCAACCGTGATTTCACTACCACCTATTTCTCCACCAATGGTGATAGCATTTGTGGATGCATCTTGTTTAACAATACTGGTACGACTAATCTCACCTGTAACCTCTTTAGTGACGTCATTAGTAATTTTATCAACGACACTATCCGTGATGTTCTTAATAACCTCAGCCGCCATATCATTTGTCATCTTATCAATGACGTCATTAGAAATTCCACTAATAACCTCATTCGTGATGTCATTTGCTACATCATTTAAGACGCTCTGTTTAATATTTGTGAAAGAGCTGCTTATACCTGCAAGTGCATCGGAAACATTTGTATAGCTCTGCTGTTCAGAAGTACCATCAACATTGAGTGTAACAACAGTGAAATCTGGTAATGTCCATTCCCCATCTTCATATCTAGTGCCACCACCAAAATATGAAGCAAGTGCGTTACTCATTGCATAAAGCTGTGAACCGTTAACAGCATCTGTTGAGCCAGCTGTAAGCATGCCTGCTTTTACGCCAGAGATACTACGTGCAAAACCTTCACTGTTTGCAACTGTAATTTCACTACCAGCCACATTTCCACCAATAGTGATAACATTTGTGGATGAATTTTGCTGAGTAAGGCTGGCTTTATTAACTTCAGTTGTGATGTCTTTAATAACATCTTTCGTGATTCCACTAATAACCTCATTCGTGATGTTATTTGTTATATCATTCAAGACACCCTGTTTAATATTGATGAAAGAGTCGCTCATACCTGCGAGTGCATCGGAAACATTTGTATAGCTTTGCTGTCCAGAAGTACCGTCATCATTGAATTGAGTAACCGTGAAATCTGGTAGTTTCCATTCCCCATCTTCATAATGAGCACCACCACCAAAATATGAAGCAAGTGCATTACTCATCAAATAGAGCTGTGCACCGTTAACAGCCTCTGTTGAGCCAGCTGTAAGCATACCTGCCTTTACGCCAGAGATACTACGCAATGCACCATCATTGTTTGCAACTGTAATTGCAGTACCACCTATTTCTCCACCAATGGTGATAGTATTTGTGGACGCATCTTGTTTAACAAGACTGCTAC
>NZ_JBLEBK010000030.1:0-1652 GCF_047263965.1 Bartonella propinqua
AGGAAGTTGATATTTTAGAAGAGCGCTTGGAAAGTCTCAAAAATATGGAGGCATCTTCCGAGAGTACAGAATCTTTTCCAACACAGCTTCAGACACCACAGCCTCAAAGGAAACAACTAAGGAGGTCGGTCAACCCTTACATGCAAAGAGAGTGGGATATTTTATGAGTGAGAATTTAAGTTCATTGAAGAGCAAAAGTGAAAAAATTGCAGAGTTAAAACAACGACGTGAACAACTTGAGGAGACCCTTTATTCAGGGGCGCAATTTGTACGTCATGGTGACAAGCAAGTGGGGAACCGTTCTGTAGAGGAATTACGCAAGGCACTTGCCATGCTGGATAAGCAAATAGCAGAGCTCGAAGGGCATGGAAGCCCTCGTATTTTTTATATTGATGCGAGGCGTGGTTATTAATGGCTGGATTATTCAATAAAATAACGGGGTTGTTTCGCACTTCTGGAGATCATAATCCGCCTTTCGAAGCTGCAAGCCGTAGTCGCAGAATGCGCGGGTTAAATCCTGCCAAACAACATATCAACCAAGCGATTGAAGCGACAGGCGATACAATTATCGCACGGTCAAGGTGGCTCTATGATAACGAGGCTCTTTATGGTTCTGCCACAGAGGAATGGGTTTCGGCAGCGGTCAGTGATGGGATTAAACCTTATCCCAAAATTGAAGGGTTTCGAGAAGAAAAGAAGAAGCTGCTTGATCTTTGGTGGCAATGGGTTGATGAGGCAGATTATGATGAAGATGCCAGTTTTTATGGTCTTCAAGCAACCATTGCTCGGGAAGTTTTTTTAACGGGCGAATGTTTTGTCAGGCTGCACTATGTTGACCTTTATGGGCGTTCAGGTGTGCCTCTTCAATTGCAAGTTTATCCCGCAGAAATGCTTGATTTAACCTATAGCGGGGTTGCTGAAATTGAGGGCAATTATATCCGCATGGGGATTGAGTTTAACGCCAGTGGTAAGCGTGTTGCTTATCATTTTTGGCAGCATCATCCTTATGATAGCAGCCCATTGAGTAGAGCGTTTGGAAACAGAGAGCGCGTGCGGGTACCAGCAGAAATGGTCATCCATATTAAAGAAAGGCGTGTTGCTGGGCAGCTGCGTGGAACACCAAAAGTCACACGCTGTCTGGTAAAGATTTTTCAGCTTGAAGCTTATGATGATGCCGAGATTGATAGAAAAAGAACTGCTGCTCTTTTCGCAGCTTTTATTACGCGTACCAATCCTCATTCCAGTAACGCGAGCGCATCTGATAATCGCGAAGAAAGCAACAAGAAACCGCTCGTAGAGCCTCCTACCATAATTGAGACAGGTGGGATTCAAGAAATAGGAGAAAATACGGATATCAAGTTTTCTAATCCCGTGGAGGTTGGTGGTTCTTATGAAGCTTTTCAATTTCGTAATATTTTGAAAATTTGTGCTGCACTTAACATGCCTTATGCGGTTGTAACAGGGGATGTAACGCGGGGGAACTTTTCCAATGTGCGCACATCGATCATTCAGTTTAGACGTCATGTCAAACAATGGCGCGAACATATTATAGCCTTTCAGTTCAACCGCATTGTTTGGGAACGTTTTGTTGAAATGGCAGTGCTTTCTGGACGTGTTCATTTACCAAGATGGGAAGAGGATTATTTGCCGTG
>NZ_JBLEBK010000031.1:0-1652 GCF_047263965.1 Bartonella propinqua
AGGAAGTTGATATTTTAGAAGAGCGCTTGGAAAGTCTCAAAAATATGGAGGCATCTTCCGAGAGTACAGAATCTTTTCCAACACAGCTTCAGACACCACAGCCTCAAAGGAAACAACTAAGGAGGTCAGTTAGTCCATATATGCAAAAAGATTGGAATTATTTATGAGTGAGAATTTAAGTCAGTTGGGTAGCAAAAGTGAAAAAATTGCGGAGTTAAAACAACGACGTGAACAACTTGAGGAGACTCTTTATTCAGGGGTGCAATTTGTACGTCACGGTGACAAGCAAGTGGGAAACCGTTCTGTAGAGGAATTACGCAAGGCACTTGCAATGCTAGATAAGCAAATAGAAGAGCTCGAAGGGCATGGAAGCCCTCGTATTTTTTATATTGATGCGAGGCGCGGTTATTAATGGCTGGATTATTCAATAAAATAACGGGTCTTTTTCGTGCTTCTGGTGATCATAATCCACCTTTTGAAGCTGCTAGCTATAGTCGTCGAATGCGCGGGTTAAATCCTGCTAAAAAACATATTAACCAAGCAATTGAAGCAGCAGGCGATACAATTATTGCACGTTCAAGGTGGCTCTATGATAATGAAGCCCTGTATGGCTCTGCCACAGAGGAATGGGTCTCGGCAGCAGTTAGTGATGGGATTAAGCCTTATCCTAAAATTGAAGGCTTTCAAGAAGAAAAGAAGAAGCTGCTTGATCTTTGGTGGCAATGGGTTGATGAGGCTGATTATGACGAAGATGCCAATTTTTATGGTCTTCAAGCAACCATTGCTCGAGAAGTTTTTTTAACGGGTGAATGTTTTGTCAGGCTGCATTATGTTGACCTTTATGGGCGTTCAGGTGTGCCTCTTCAATTGCAAATTTATCCCGCAGAAATGCTTGATTTAACCTATAGCGGGGTTGCTGAAATTGAGGGCAATTATATCCGCATGGGGATTGAGTTTAATGCCAGTGGTAAGCGTGTTGCTTATCATTTTTGGCAGCATCATCCTTATGATAGCAGCCCAGTGAGTGGAGCGTTTGGAAACAGAGAGCGCGTGCGGGTACCAGCAGAAATGGTCATCCATATTAAAGAAAGGCGTGTTGCAGGACAATTGCGTGGCTCGCCGAAAGTAACGCGCTGCCTGACAAAGATTTTTCAGCTTGAGGCTTACGATGACGCAGAGCTTGATAGAAAAAGAAACGCAGCCCTTTTCATGGCGTTTGTTATAAAGTCTAATCCCAATGCTAGTAACGCGTATGCATCTGATAATCGCGAAGAAAGCAATAAGAAGGAATCGCAAGCAGAGCTTTTTCCACTTGAGACAGGTGCTGTTCAAGAAATGGAAGAGAACACGGACATCAAATTTTCCAATCCCGTAGAGGTTGGCGGTTCTTATGAGCCTTTTCAATATCGCACTACTTTGAAAATTTGCAAAGGACTCAACATGCCTTATGCGGTTGTGACAGGTGATGTAACACGGGGGAATTTTTCCAATGTGCGCACATCGATCATTCAATTTAGACGCCAGATCAAACAATGGCGCGAACATATTATAGCCTTTCAGTTCAACCGCATTGTTTGGGAACGTTTTGTTGAAATGGCAGTGCTTTCTGGACGTGTTCATTTACCAAGATGGGAAGAGGATTATTTGCCGTG
>NZ_JBLEBK010000032.1:0-1586 GCF_047263965.1 Bartonella propinqua
GGGGGGATTATGGATTTGATTTCACAAACTATTCTTTGCGTTGATTTAGGCACCAAGACGGGTTGGGCGATTTGTGGTGCAGATAATCACATAATAAGCGGAACAGTTAATTTTCAAGCACGCCGTTTTGAAGGCGGTGGGATGCGCTACTTGCGTTTTAAGCAATGGCTTACAGAAATCATGATGGCAGCAAATCACATTGATGCAGTGTATTTTGAAGAGGTGCGTCGTCACGTTGGTACCGATGCTGCTCATGCTTATGGTGGTTTTTTAGCGACCTTAACGGTTTGGTGTGAACACCATCAAATTCCTTATGAAGGTATTCCAGTATGTACGATTAAAAAAGCAACGACAGGGAAGGGGAATGCCTCAACAGAAGAGATGATTAAGGCAGTGTGTTCTAAAGGACATGCGCCACAAGATGATAACGAAGCAGATGCTTTAGCAATTTTATATTTAATTAAAGAAAGGGAAGTCGAGCATGTCAACTAAATTGTCTTGGACGAGGCTTAATGCAGGCGAATGGATGAATGAGGTTTCTTGTTTATCTCCAGCAGAGAAATGTATCTATGTGATGCTGCGCTTTCAAATGCTTTACACTGGAGAACCTCTTTTAAATGACTTAAAGGCATTAGCTCTTTATGTTGGTTACCCAGTGAAAACATTTACCAAAGTGTTAGAGCTTTTATTACTTAAGAAAAAGATTGTCCGTTTAGAAGATGGCAGTTTATGGAATTTAGATGTTGAAGCAGAATTAGGCGATAGCAAAGCAAAATCAGAAGCTGCATCCAAAGCTGCTAGTGCGAGATGGGAGAAAGCTAAAAATAAAAGTGACAATGATTATTTAAAAGAGAACGACCGTGCATATAACCCGCATATGCGAACTGAATGCGATGCGCATAGCGAATGCAATGCTAATAACATTAACACTAACAGTTATAATAAAAAAACTAAAACTATCGTTTTAGCAAAAAAAGAAATTGATTTCGAAGATTCAGAAGCTGTTCTTCCCCTTCACGAGTCAAATGGCAGTGATGGGTTCAATGCGCTTCCAGTTCAAAACGAAGATGCGAGCAATTGTTCAGAAATCACAGACGCTGTGAAATCATCTCCCACTCATGAGCAAGAGAATATTCCCAAAAAAGTTAAACGATCTAGAGCTGATCGAGGTTGTCGATTGCCAGATGATTTCGATCCTGATTACGAATTCGCAATTTTGGAAGGTTTGTCTCTAGAGCGCGTTAACATCGAGACCGCAAAATTTCGAGATTATTGGAGTGCCAAGACAGGGAAAGACGCGACTAAACGTGATTGGCAAGCGACATGGCGTAACTGGATTAGAAATTCAAAAAATTACGGAAACAACAAGATAGGAAATAATCATGGCAATTATCCTCAACAACAAAAAAGCATTGGTGAGCGCATCGCAGACTGCGTTCTTGATATCGGAAATCGAGGTTACTTTAAAGCACATTCGTGAAATGACCGCTCCGAGTTTTCCTCTGGTTTTGAAGGACGGCAGTAAGTTAACCAAACAGCAGGAAACGTTTGCTTTAGAGGCTTATGATCGGCTTCAAGAGCTGTTT
>NZ_JBLEBK010000033.1:0-1190 GCF_047263965.1 Bartonella propinqua
ATGGCAAAGAGCAAATTTGAACGTACGAAGCCGCATGTTAATATAGGTACGATTGGTCACGTTGATCATGGGAAGACCTCATTGACGGCAGCGATTACAAAGTATTTTGGTGAATTTAAAGCGTATGACCAAATTGATGCAGCACCAGAGGAGCGTGCACGCGGAATTACTATTTCCACAGCGCATGTTGAGTATGAAACAGAGAATCGGCACTATGCGCATGTTGATTGCCCAGGGCACGCAGATTATGTGAAGAACATGATTACAGGGGCGGCGCAAATGGATGGAGCGATTTTGGTTGTTTCTGCAGCCGATGGTCCAATGCCACAAACACGTGAACATATTTTGCTTGCGCGTCAGGTTGGTGTTCCTGCGATTGTTGTTTTTCTTAATAAAGTTGATCAGGTTGATGATGCTGAGCTTTTGGAGCTTGTTGAGCTTGAAGTTCGGGAGCTTTTATCGAAATATGATTTCCCAGGGGATGATATCCCGATTATTAAGGGTTCTGCATTAGCAGCTCTTGAAGATAGTAATAAGAGCATTGGTGAGGATGCTGTTCGCCTTTTGATGAATGAAGTTGATAGTTATATACCGACACCTGAACGTCCTGTTGATCAGCCGTTTTTGATGCCGATTGAGGATGTTTTTTCGATTTCAGGTCGTGGAACTGTTGTTACTGGTCGTGTTGAACGTGGTGTTATTAAAGTTGGTGAAGAAATTGAGATTATTGGCATTCGTCCGACTTCTAAGACAACAGTTACAGGCGTTGAGATGTTCCGTAAGCTTTTAGATCAAGGGCAGGCTGGTGATAATATAGGTGCATTGCTTCGTGGTGTTGATCGTGAAGGTATTGAGCGTGGTCAGGTTTTGGCAAAGCCTGGTTCAGTTACTCCTCATACTAAATTTAAGGCAGAGGCTTATATTTTGACGAAAGATGAAGGTGGTCGTCATACGCCTTTTTTCACGAATTATCGTCCTCAATTTTACTTTCGTACTACAGATGTAACGGGAATTGTTACGCTTCCGGAAGGTACTGAGATGGTTATGCCTGGTGATAACGTTGCTATGGATGTTTCTTTGATTGTTCCAATTGCAATGGAAGAAAAACTTCGTTTCGCTATTCGTGAAGGTGGTCGTACTGTTGGTGCAGGTATCGTTTCTAAGATCATTGAGTAAATAATGGTTACTGA
>NZ_JBLEBK010000034.1:0-1051 GCF_047263965.1 Bartonella propinqua
GTTTGCGCCATTAATACGTGCAGCTTCGTCCTCTTCATAAATGCCAGAAAACCCAAAAGCATAGCGTGCACATTGTATGGTCGCTTTATGACGCAACATCCGTGCAGGATATTTTTGCCAAGTGTCTGTTTTTTGTTTGCATTCGGATAAATATTCAGTGACCTCGATGGGGTCTTTAATAGCTTTCAAACGTATAGCACATTTGATAGCAACCAAATTACCGTTATTGTCGAGTTGATCTTGGAATGTCATGCCATCAAAGTTTGGATTTAATTTAATGATCTTAATCCACCCGTCAATAGAGACAACGGGTATAATGCCTCCACCCCTTTTGGGGAGTGCATAGATTTCTTTTGTTAGCGGATTAAGACCGTAACTATTGGCTACAGAAATAAAGGCAGCAAATTCTTCGTCAGAGAAGTTATGATTGATACAAGTTTTGATAATTGTTTTACGAAATTCATCATGGGAAAAACCATATTTCTGCGCCATGACTGTTAATGGAGAATTGGTCATTTAATATCCTTGATTTCTATGTAACCCGCCCGTGGCGTGAATCACGCGTTTGTTGAAAATAGTTGTTTTGGTTGTTAAAGTTTGATCTTTTGAAGCTGTATGCTCTTATCAATGAATTGGTATTGCTTCATGATTGAGAGTTTCTATTTTGAAATGATTTCATTTCCAGAAATTTTTGCGTTACCCATAATTCTGTTATTACAACAGATATTTGCGTTCCCATAAACTTCAGCATTTTCAGAGACATGTGCTTCGTGGTGGACTGCGGCATTACCAAAAACCTTAGCTTTTCCAAATACACGAGCATAATCTGAAATATATGCAGATTCAAAAATACGAGCATTTTCAAAAATTTCTGCATTCTCTAAAATGTTTGCATTATCGCTAATCATTGCATTATGGTATATTCTTGCTTTATTAGAAACGAAAGCATCATCGCATATTTTTGCGTTCCCAAAGATACGCGCGCTCCCAGAAATTTGGGCATTACCGTAAACTTGCGCATAATCGCTAATAAAAGCATCATTGTAAATTT
>NZ_JBLEBK010000035.1:0-903 GCF_047263965.1 Bartonella propinqua
GTTATAAAAGTGTTTCCGATGCACTTGCAGGTATAAGCAACTCTTTCATCAATATTAAACAGGGTGTCATAGATGGTGTCTTGGATGATGTAACGGAAGAAATCGTTAATGGTATCAATAAGGATGTCATCACTGGAATTACTCAAACAGTTACGGATGCGGTTAACAGTAATAGACTTGTTAAACAAGATGCATCCACAAATACTATCACCATTGGTGGAAATGTAGCTGGTAGTGAAATTACAGTTGCAAACAATGAAGGTGCATCACGTATTGTTTCTGGTGTAAAAGCAGGGATGCTTACAGCTGGCTCAACAGATGCTGTTAACGGTGCGCAGCTCTATTTGGTGAGTAACGCACTTTCTTCATATTTTGGTGGTGGTGCTAAATATGAAGATGGAGAATGGACATTCCCAGATTTCACGGTTGTTACACTCAATGATGATGGTGTTGCTGAAGAGGCAAGTTATACAAATGTTGCCGATGCACTTGCAGGTATGAGCAACTCGTTCAAAAATATTAAAAATGATGTTGTAAATGGTGTTTCTCAAGATGTTATTGATGACATTACTCAAACAGTTACAGCTGCGGTTAAGAGTACTAGTCTTGTTAAACAAGATGCATCCACAAATACTATCACCATTGGTGGAGAAATAGGTGGCACTGCAATTACAGTTGCAAACAATGATGGTGCATTGCGTAGTATCTCTGGCGTAAAGGCAGGCATGCTTACAGCTGGCTCAACAGAAGCTGTTAACGGTGCACAGCTCTATTCAATGAGTAACATGCTTGCTTCATATTTTGGTGGTGGTGCTAGATATGAAGATGGGGAATGGAAATTACCAAATTTCACGATTACCCAAGTCAATGATGAAGGTGCTTTTGTAGAGGGAAGTTATAAAA
>NZ_JBLEBK010000036.1:0-822 GCF_047263965.1 Bartonella propinqua
TTCATAAAGCGAGACATCATTTTCACACTTTGGTAGGTAACAATTATCTCTTGCAGCATTTCTTTTTCTGCATCCGTAAGCTCTGTGTGCTTTTCAGTTTTTCTTTTAACCATGTTTCCACCCACACAAACGCTCACCCTGTTTGTTATGCTTTAAGATGTCTCTTGCTAAGCTGGAACTCATTGTAGTGAGGTCTTGACGTTCCAAATAAATTGGTCTCCAACCAACACAAGAAGCGCACTCATTTGTCACGCACCCAGCGAGAAAGCTCAACGCGCACATCAGCATCACTTTTTTTGTTAATTTCATTTTCCACCTCAAACCGTGTTGTTGCTGCCTCTAAAGCTTTCTTCGTTTGCTTTTGTTGCTCTGCATTTTTGCCAAGGGAGAAAGCTTTCACTAAAGCCATAAAAAAAGCAGCGAAAGCTGCCATGAGAGGGAGGAGATTCTTCTTGACCCACCACATCATAAGCGTTGCTCATGAAAGCATTTAGCTATAAACGCAATACCAATACAGGCTGCTATCACCATAATGGCTGCCAATGCCCATTGAACGGGATCATTCCCTGCTAACAAGCCTCCAAGCCCCGAAAAAGAACCAATGATTGGTGCAAGTGCTTCTAGTTTTAAAAGACCCGCTGGCTCTTTTGTTTCAACTGTTTGATAGTTGGAAGCAACATAAGACCCCTTTACCCATAAACCCGCTTCTGCTGCTCGACGATTAACAAGACCTTGAAGACGCTTTCCACCCGCTTTAGTCCATCTTTGCAATTCGGCTGGCACAGCTTCATAATCACCTTTATTCAGCTTTTTAAGGAGTGT